>JASDTK010000141.1:0-3537 GCA_041891555.1 Oscillospiraceae bacterium | reverse complement strand
CTGCGAGATGTGTATAAGAGACAGCCACAGCTAAAATCGAAATGATGACGCCACAGGTCAATTATGCGGCGATTGTCGGCTCCATTCCCTGCGGTACACCGGAGGAAAAGGAAGCACAAATTGAAGAATACCTTCCTCTCTCTGTTTCCGTGTTCGGCAGCGGCAGCTTCTATGTACTTAGAGCTTCCGGCAATTCTATGATCGATGCTCAAATCGACGACGGTGATCTGGTCATCATCAGGGAGCAGGAAAACGCCCGACTGGGAGATATCGTGGTTGCGCTTACCGATGAAGAAAAAAATACGCTTAAGCGCCTGTGCTATAACCGTGAAACGGGAGAGTATTACCTGCATCCCGAAAATCAGGCCCTTGAAGATGTATATGTAAAGCAGCTTCGAGTCCAGGGCGTTGCCACTCATGTGATCAAAGCACTGAAGTAGGAGGTGAGGCCCGTGCAGAAGGTATTTGTAACAGTGCAGTGTTCTTGCGATCCGGATGGAGTGATCATTCCTACCAGGATTCGCTGGGCTGACGGCAGATGCTGGAAAATCAACAAGGTTTTGCACACATGTACTGCGTCCCACCACGAATTTGAAGGAATTCGCTACACCATTATAATTGGCAGTGTGGAAAAATACTTATACAGAGACGGTCAGCAGTGGTATGTTGGTTGCTCTCCGTAACGGAGGTGGAATATGAACTATGACGATTTTTTCTTATGAGCAACTTGACGAACTCGGCGAAGGTTTGATTCGGCAGTATCTCGGTAGAAAGGCCGATGCCGCTTTTTGCGTAGACATCGAAGGCTTTGTAACAGAATTTCTATGTTTGCGGCTTCTATATCGATCCTTTGCAGAAAAGGACACCGACAAAATCGGCTTCATATCCGACGGTATCACACCGCTGCTGATATATGAAAAGCAGCAGATTGTTCCAGCCGTATATGACAAAGGCACCATCGTGATCGAGAAATTCCTACGCAAGGAAACCGAAAGCGGCAGACGCAGATTCACAATCAGCCATGAAGGTGCACACTTCGTGATGGATCGAACCGTGCCTCAGGCGGGATTCCACAGGGAGTATGACAATGAGCGCATTTATAACCCAGCAGAATTAAAAACCCTGTTCAACTTCAAAGAAACTCAGATTGACAGGATGGGAGCAGCACTGCTGATGCCCCGTTTCATGGTAAGGAATGTGGCGGAGGCCTTTGGCGTTCCGAATGGCATCCCTATTTATGGTGACAGCATTCTGAGAGCAGCCGATCACCTGCTGATTCAGGAGATGGCCAACGCAATGGGGGCTTCCTTTGTGGCTTTTCTAATAAGGCTCCGGGAACTTGGCCTGCTGCTAAGGCATGACATATCTGAATATATTACCGAAGAAATGGGACTCGGGAAGGCCGGTGATATGCAGTGAATCAAGTCCGTGCCTATCACCAGAAGAATGAACTGTCCACGGAGGTCAGACAAAAGCTGAGTAATTCCAAGCAGGAAACTCAAACCCTCACACTGCGGGACATCAACTGCCCCTACTGCGGTTTCCTTGTGGAACGGGTATTCTCAGATATCAGCGGCCACAAAATTATTTTCTGCAAGAAATGTAAACAAGAATACCCTGTTAATCTCGGATATTTTCGCCGCATGAAACACCGGAGCATCGTTATTCATCAGCGGCGAGAGCGCCAGCGGCGATAAAAACGGCTTATACAACTTAATAAACTGCAATACTTTTAATCGAGCAAGCGGAGAGAATCCGGCGTAAGCCGGAGGAATGACTGCCAAGCGCCGTACGAAGTCAGATTAAGTTATAGGAACACCTATACTTAGTCAGATTTCTACGGCGCTTTTTGCTGCCCAGATTATCTTCGTACTGCGTTAAAAGTCCTTTTCCGATCAGCTCGGGAAAGGACTTTTTATGTTCTACGACTGCTGGCAGAGCCAGATTGCTGAATATCCGTAACCTCCAAACTTTTTTGACTTTTATAAATTCAAAAATTCGGAGGTTGCAAGCAATGAGTTTTAACTATGGAAAAGAAAAAAGGAAATTTGAGGCAGAATGGAGAAAAGCTGCTGCGTGGTATGCGCATGCAGGAATGGACAAGGCCTCCATTGAGGAAATACAGCGGTTTGATTGGGAGCTGTTCTGCAAAGAGCGCACCTATTCTAACCACACGCAGACGTTACCTAACGAAATCATGGACGAGAGCGATGAACGCAGCTCACTCTTTCAAAAATATGAAACTCTGTCCGTGGGGTTTTCTGAAAATGATTTTAATGGGCGGTACGACTGGATTCAGGCAATTGACAATGAGGAACTTGCGGGCAAGCTTCGGCAATTGTCCAATGAAGACTTGGAACTGCTGACACTTCTGGTGATTTATGAACGCACGCAGCGTGAAATTGCTGCATTATTTGGCATTTCACAGGTATGCGTTTTGAAGCGAATTGAGCGCGTAAAAAAATATTTTCAATAATTTTTGAAATTTGGTTATCAAAAAGCCTTTCTCGATGCCTACACAGTGAGGGAATAAATTATCTTCCCCTCTCTGCACTTTGAAAAAAACCGCTTCATGCGGTCATATCCAACGACATGAATACGTTAGCTGACGAGCCCGATAAGGACAAGCAACGCCGGAGGATGCGCGACGACCCACCGCGGCAGGCAACTGCCACAAAAGACGGCCAGTGGTGGTGAGCGGTACCCTTCCGTCCGGAAACAGCGGTGGCACGCTGCTTTGCAACGACCTCGTCAGCCTACAATGATACTCCCGCCCAGCCACAGACTCACGCAATGGGGGCGGCCCGGAGAGATCCTCGGGGAGGTGAAATGCCTGTGAAGCGGCGCCCGCCGCTGTTCTTGTTCGTTGCCCTGGCTCGGGAAGTAGTGTCGAACAGAGCCATTTCAATATTTGACTTAATGTCAGAACCCATGGGGGCCGCTCAAAATGTAAGAACATAGCGACCAACTTGCTCAACCAAATCGAGCGGCCCCTATTTTTGTGATATTAATTCTTGGAGGAGGGTTAAAATGACAGAAGAAAAGAAAGAAATCCATCGTGGGGATATTTATTTTGCAGATTTAAGTCCAACGGTAGGCTGTGAGAAGGGCGGTATTTCGGTGCCAATAAAGCTAAATGACATCGGTAATCTTTACAGCCCCACGGTGATCGTTGCTCCAATTACAGGCAGAGCAAAGAAATGGCTTCCCACCCATGCGATACTCCACTGTACTGGACTTGATAAAAGATCCTGCGTGTTGCTGGAGCAGCTCCGCACCATAGATAAAGACAGGCTCGTAGACTACATCGGGAGGCTTGAACAAAGCCAGCTAAATAAAATTAACGAAACCGCACAGTTGAGCTTAGGATTGGAGACCTCATTGTGAATGGAGTCGAAAAAATCGGACAAAACGAGCTTGCCAAGATGATGAGTATGCTCAAGCGACTAATGGAAAAAGGGCTTGAACAGGAAATTGCAGATTTGGCTAGAAATAGCCTGATAGCAGAGTATGAACTCTCGCCACCTATCCTATGGT
>JASDTK010000140.1:0-3541 GCA_041891555.1 Oscillospiraceae bacterium | reverse complement strand
GTGTGAAGATCAATGATGTTCCGCCTCATAAGCGCAAAATCAACACGGTTTTTCAGAAGTACGCGCTGTTCACGCATCTCAACGTCTTTGAAAACATCGCCTTCGGCCTGAGAGTTCAGAAACCGAAGCTTTCGGAGCAGGAGATTGAACGGAGAGTACACGAGTCTCTGGAGCTTGTTGCGCTCAAGGGCTATGAAAAGCGTTCAGTAAGCCAGCTCTCGGGCGGGCAGCAGCAGCGCGTGGCCATAGCCAGAGCAGTAATAAACAGGCCGCAGGTACTGCTTCTCGACGAACCGCTGGGCGCTTTGGATCTCAAGCTCCGCAAGGATATGCAGCGCGAGCTCAAGCAGATTCAGCAGCAGGTGGGCATCACTTTTATTTATGTGACGCATGATCAGGAGGAAGCCCTGACAATGTCCGATACCGTTGTCGTCATGAATAACGGCAGGATACAGCAGATCGGCACTCCTTTGGATATATACAACGAACCTAAAAACGCTTTCGTCGCGGATTTCATAGGCGAGAGCAATATCATAGACGGCGTGATGGTCTCTGACCACGTTGTGCGCATGTACGGAAGGAACTTCGAGTGCCTTGACAAGGACTTTTCTCCGAACGAGCCTGTCGATGTCGTTGTGCGCCCGGAGGACATTGATATCGTGCCTGTTTCTCAGGGACAGATTGTCGGAACCGTAACCGACGTTACCTTCAAGGGTATGCAGTACGACATCATAGTCGATTTTCAGGGCTTTAAATGGCTTATCCAGACAACCGACCATTCGCCTGTCGGAACAAGGATCGGGGTGAAGATTGACCCCGACGGCTTCCATATCATGAAAAAGAGCGAATACTCCGGACTTTACGGAGACTACAGCTCCTACAGCGCGGAATATGATGAGCTTTCGGCCGCTCCGGACGACGGAGGGCAGGAAGATGAATAAGGAGAGAACCCTTCTCGACCGCTACCGCAGGCAGTCCTTTGCCTATCCCTATGTCCTGTGGATGGCGCTTTTTTTGGTTATCCCGATTATCCTCATAGCAGTCTATGCTTTCACAAGCGCGGACAGCCATTTTACACTGGGCAACTTCGCGGGCATGACAAGCTACATTCCCGTTTTCGGGCGCAGCCTCTGGCTGGCTTTTCTTGCAACGGTTGTATGCATCCTTATAGGCTATCCCGTGGCGCTCACAATAAGCCGTACTCCTCCCAAGACCCAGCGAATACTGCTTATGCTTATTATGCTGCCAATGTGGATAAATTTCCTGCTGCGTACCTATGCGTGGATGTCCCTGCTAGAAAATACTGGTCTTATTAACCGCCTGTTGGCATCAATGGGCGTGTTTAACCTCATAAACAGCCTGCACGCGGGCGACGCGGGCTATACTCCGATAACGCATTTCCAGCTTATAAATACGGACGCGGCGGTCATTCTCGGCATGGTCTACAACTACCTGCCGTTTATGATACTTCCAATCCAGAGTGTCATTGTAAAGATAGACCCCTTTGTCATCGAGGCCGCGCAGGACCTCGGCGCAAACAGCCGCACAGTGTTCCGCAAGGTAATACTTCCGCTGAGCCTGTCGGGCGTTATCAGCGGAGTCACAATGGTCTTTGTACCCGCCGTTTCGACCTTCGTTATTTCAAAGCTCTTATCGAACGGAACTGTTATGCTGCTCGGCGACCTCATCGAAATGCAGTTCACGGGCGCCGCGTACAATCCGCATCTCGGAAGCGCTATCTCCCTCATTATGATGGTCATTGTCGTTATCTGCATGAGCGTCATGAACAAGTTCGGCGAGGGCGAGGAACAGGCGGTGATGATGTGAAAAAGAAGTATGTCGGCGGCAAAATATTCGCCGCGCTCACCTATGTGTTCCTTTATGCGCCTATAGTAGTTCTTATCGTATTCTCGTTCAATACCACAAAGAGCCGCACTATATGGTCGGGCTTTACGCTCAACTGGTATAGGGAGCTGTTCCACGACGGGCTCATAATGTCGTCGTTACAGACGACACTCGAAGTGTCTGTCGCAGCGTCACTGATCGCGGCCGTAATCGGAACCTTTGCCGCCATCGGCTTTTACAATATGAAGAAGAACTGGCGCAGTCCGCTGCTGCTGATTAACAATATTCCTGTAGTCAATGCCGATATTATCACAGGCGTGTCGCTCTCTCTTTTGTTTGTGTCGGCGGGCGCGATGCTGCACTTTGAACTGGGCTTCGGAACGCTTCTCATAGCGCATATCAGCTTTGATATACCCTATGTCATACTATCGGTCATGCCGAAGCTCTATCAGCTTGACCGCAACCTTTTCGAAGCGGCGCAGGATCTGGGCTGCACATGGTTCCAGACCATTTACAGGGTCATAATACCGGAGATTATGCCGGGCATAATAAACGGACTGCTGATAGCGTTCACAATGTCCGTGGACGATTTTGTAATCAGCTATTTTACGGCGGGAAGCAGCGTCCAGACGCTTTCGATGACCATTTACGCCATGACCCGCCGCCGTATAAGTCCGAAAATAAACGCCATTTCAACACTGCTTTTTGCCGTCGTTTTGATTCTGCTTGTCATTGTAAACGTGCGAGAGGTGCGCCAGCACAAGCAGGAAATTAAAAAAGAGGCTATGCTGAAAGGAGCAATAGAATGAAAAAAACAGTTTCAATTGTCCTCTGCGCCATGATGCTCGTCTGCCTGTTCTCAGGCTGCGGCGCAAGTAAAACCGCCTCAAAGGGCGTCGTCAATGTCTATAACTGGGGCGAATATATCGACACCGATCTTATTACCCAGTTCGAGCAGGAGACCGGCATTAAGGTCAACTACAAGACCTATGAATCCAACGAGCAGATGTATTCCGTGCTGAAACAGGGCGGCGTGAGCTATGATGTCGTGATACCCTCCGACTACATGATTTCACGTCTTATCGACGAGGATATGCTTGAGCCGCTGGATTACTCCAAGATACCCAACTACTCGCTCATAGAGGACAGCCTCAAGGGTATGGCCTACGACCCAGACGGCACATACAGCGTGCCTTATATGTGGGGCACGATGGGACTCATCTATGACCCCAATGTAGTAGGCGAGGTCGACAGCTGGGGCGCCCTCTTCGACGAGAAGAATTCCGGCAATATCCTCATGTTTGACAACTCCCGCGACGCTATGGCTATTGCCCTTAAATATCTCGGGTTTTCAATGAACACTACAGATAAGGGCGAGCTTGATCAGGCTTTTGAGCTTTTGAAAAAGCAAAAGCCGCTTTTGCAGGGCTACGTCATGGATCAGATATTTGACAAGCTCGAAAGCGGTGAGGCCGCAATCGGAGCCTATTACGCAGGTGATTATCTGACTATGCATCAGGAGAACCCGAATCTCAAATTCTGCATCCCCAAGGAGGGCTCCAACGTCTTTGTGGACGCGATGTGCGTTTTAAAAAACGCGGAGAACAAGGATAACGCCGAGGCGTTTATAAACTTTATGACCGGCACGCAGCAGAGCATGGCAAACTCCGAATTTATCGGCTATACCAGCCCCAAT
>JASDTK010000139.1:0-3549 GCA_041891555.1 Oscillospiraceae bacterium | reverse complement strand
GTTCTAATATCTCTTTTTATATCACGCTACACTGCGCTTAATCTCGACAGCTGGGCGGGACTGGCTGTTTCGGGTTTCATTCTGTATTCGGGTATCAGCTCCGCAAAAGACACGCTTGCACCACTGCTGGGTATGCCGCCGTCCAAGGAATTGGTGGACGAAATAGAAGAAATCGTGATGGCACATGAGCATATAACCGGAATGCACGACCTTGTGGTGCATAATTACGGCCCCGGCAGACTCATGATATCGCTCCATGCCGAGGTACCGTCCAGCATAGAAGTTTTTGAAGCGCACTCGGTTATTGACGACACGGAGAATGAGCTTGAGGAAAAGCTTGGCTGTCAGGCGGTCATCCATTTTGACCCCATAGACACAAACGATGAAGAACTGTCGCGTCTGCGGGAAGTCGTGACTCAGGTCGTTAGGGGCATAGACGAGAGCATAACGATACACGATTTTCGCTATATCCCGGGAGTATCTCATACAAACCTTGTTTTTGATATCGTGCTTCGCTTCGGCGGAGCAAAATGCGACGAGGACCTGAAAAAGCAGATTTCCGATGAAGTCGAGAAGCTCCTGCCGAATCACAACTGTGTTATTAAATGCGACAGGTCGTTCATATAATAAAGACCCTTCTTTCTGTTCGGAAAGAAGGGCCTTTATATATTCAATAGAATTTCGCGGTTTGAGCGGAGGACTTCGATATCAGAACCTCAATTTCGGGGAAGCCCTTTTTGAGAAGACCCGCAAGCACCGGAACAACGACGTTTTCGGTGCAGAAGTGGTCGGCGTCGATCAGGTTCAGCCCCAGCTCCTTTGCTTCAAGGAATTGATGATATTTTATGTCCGCTGTGACAAGGGTGTCGCAGCCGAGGCTGACAGCTTTTCCTACAAATTCGCCGCCTGTACCGCCGCAGAGAGCGACCTTGCTGACGGGTTTACCGGCACTGTGGAACCTTACGCCTGCCGAATTTAAAATGAATTTTACGTCGCAGAGGTAATCGTCAAACTCAACGGGAGAGGGGAGAAAGCCATAGCGCCCCATCCCGTATTCCTTGCCGTCGGCTGTTTTGCGCGGCCCGTCCAGAAAGCCTTCGACTCTGACGCCGAGCTTTTCCGCAAGAGCATCGTTGACGCCTCCGCGCACGCAGTCAAGATTAGTGTGCTGACAAAAGCCCGAAATGCCGTTTTGCAGCATTTTTATGATTTTGCTGCCCGTCATACTTTCGTCATTGACTCTTTTCAGCTCAAAAAACATGGGGTGGTGAGAGAGTATAAGCTGGGCATCCTGCATGATGGCCTCGTTTATGACCTCGTCCGTAATATCGAGAGCCACAAGCGCCCTAGTAATTTCCTCCTCATTCAGTCCGACGAGCAGGCCGACGTTGTCAGATTCTATTTTCATTTCAGGCGGAACAAGCGCTGTAAAATAACTGACTATATCCTTGACCTTTGGCATAGTAACCTCCTCATTTTTTGTCGGCTAAACGCCGCTTTTTAATTTCCGCAAAGAAATAAGTACCGCTTGCGACTGCGCCAAATGTTCGGAATCCTCGGCTTTTGCGGAGGTGGAAAGCCCTGCAGCAGCCCGTTCAGTTCTGGTAATCAAATTATCCAGCCGCTTTTCGAAAAGCGGGCTGTTTGATATAAGCCGCGCGTTAGCGTTGAGCAGCTCGTCGTGGGAATAGGGCTCATCTTTTCCGGCTCTTGCCGTAAGTATTTCATAAATGCTTCCGTCCTCAACCAAGTGCTCGGAGATTACCTTAAAGCCGTTTTCAAAAAGCCACTTGCGAAGAAATGATGATTTTGACATCGGCTGGAGCACCAGAAGGCAGCCGTTTTCTTTCACCCACGGCGCGGCGAGAATAATATCGGCGATGTTTTCTCCGCCCATTCCCGCGATTATAACGGTTTCAATACTGCTTCCGTCAAGAGCCGCAAGCCCGTCACAAAGGTGAAAGCTTATCCTGTCAGAAAGCTGATACTCGTCAGCTGTGCGTTTCGCGTGCAGCAGCGGTTCTTTTTTAATATCTGTTGCAAAAATCGCACCGTCATGCCCATTCTGCGCGAGCCACACGGGGATATATCCGTGATCGGTACCGACGTCGCAGGCTCCGCCGTGTGAGGGGACGAGCTTCGCGATAGCCTCAAGCCTCGGCGAGAGCTTAATAAGCGGCAATAAAACTCCTCCTAACAGCAATATACCGTTTCAGTAATTTCGCGGCTGCGGAAAGTACTGAAACGGCATATGTTGATAACTGATTTAACCCTCCATGGCCTCCTGCTGCTCAAGGAAGTTGTTGACCTGCTCAACAAAGTCGTCGACATCGAAGCCGTGAGCGGCGCAGGCCTGCTCAATGGTCTCGTCGGTTGCGAGCACGCAGGTGAGGCAGTGCATGCCGATCGCGTTAAAAAACGGAGCGGTTTGAGGAGCATTCTCCAAAACTTCTATAAGAATCGAATCTTTTGTAATTCTATACACGGGACATACCTCCAAATGGTTTATAGCCATATTATACTCAGCTAGTATGAAAAATGCAAGACTATGTTGAGAAAAGCGTGATTTGCGCTTTTTGTTGCTTTTTCGTCAGGAAAAAGGTATAATTAACCAATAATATATTGGTACATATCTAGGATAAATTAATTTAAGGGGGATTTGTATATGCCGAAACTTTTTGATTATCATGTTTTTATTAGTCATGCGTGGAAATATGGGGATGAATATGACAGACTAGTAAGATTGCTTGATAATGCGTCGAATTTTGCTTACTATAACTATTCCGCGCCAGCTGAAAAGCCACTGCAAAACCTTAACTCTACCGATGTAACAACGAAGAATCAAATTAAGGCAGCTATTGACAGAAAAATAAGTGCAAGTAGTTGTGTGTTGGTTATTTCTGGCATGTACACCGCATACCGTGAGTGGATGCAGTATGAAATTGACTCAGCGAAGAGCATGAGAAAACCGATAATAGCAATTCGACCTTGGGGTAGTCAAGTGATGCCTACTGTAGTTTCTTTAGCTGCAACAGAAATTGTTGGGTGGAATACGGATAGCGTGATTTCAGCAATTCGTAGACATAGTTAGGAAAAAATAATAGCCGAAAACTTAATAGTTTTCAGCTATTATTTTTGGAGGCGCCACCCAGATTTGAACTGGGGACTCGCGGATTTGCAGTCCACTGCCTTACCACTTGGCTATGGCGCCATGTCATTATACGATTTATAAATACAAATTGTTTACGAGTTGTGCTCCAAAAATTTTGTTTCACAAAATTTTTGGAGCGGGCGACGAGATTCGAACTCGCTACCTCCACCTTGGCAAGGTGGCGCTCTGCCAAATGAGCTACGCCCGCATTTTTTTGTTGCCCCATCGGATGAATAATCATCCGATGGGGTTTGGTGCCTCCGGTCGGAATTGAACCAACGACACGAGGATTTTCAGTCCTCTGCTCTACCAACTGAGCTACAGAGGCATAAGGGACACGATTGCATCCCTTGGCGACCCAGAACGGGCTCGAACCGTCGACCTCCAGCGTGACAGGC
>JASDTK010000138.1:0-3565 GCA_041891555.1 Oscillospiraceae bacterium | reverse complement strand
ACGCTATGTTATTCTCTGTTTTCATCATTTGCAGCCATAAAAAATAGTTGATTTTCCATAATAACGCATTTTAAAATTGCAATCGTGCGGCTAATAACCATATGTTGTATTCTTGAGCATCAAGCACACTTGCAGCATAACTTTTTTATGCAACTTATCAGTTGGTCACCGTTAGCTCGGTATCCTTATCGAAAATGTGTACTGCATCGGTGTCAAAAGCGAGTTTCACCTTTTCACCTGTCGTCATTCGTATCTTTGAATCAATAACACAGGCAAATTCAATTTCGGAAACTTTTATAAACACATTGCTCTCCGCGCCAAGCAGCTCGACAAATTCAACGTCTGAATCGACAGTTTGCTCTGGATGCTGTTCAATGAAATCCGCTTCCGCGTGTATATCGTTCGGACGTATGCCGAAGAGCACGCGTTTCCCCGCATATTCGAGCACCTCGGGCTTTCTGCCCTTCCATTCGGGAAGCGCGACGCGCGTCTTTTGCTCTCCGCCGCCGAACTCCAGATAAGTTACTTTTCCGTCGTCTATGAGCTCCGCCTCCGCAATGTTCATCTGCGGCGTTCCCATAAAAGTTGCTACGAAGAGGTTGCAGGGCTTGTCAAAAAGCTCCTGCGGCGGCGCAATCTGCTGAACGTAGGCATCTTTCATAACGACTATACGGGTACCCATCGTCATCGCTTCCGTCTGATCGTGGGTAACATATATAAATGTGGTTCCGAGCTGCATATGGAGTTTGGACAGCACCGAGCGCATTGAGGTTCGTAGCTTTGCATCCAGGTTCGAGAGAGGCTCGTCCAGCAAAAACACCTTGGGCTTGCGAACTATCGCTCTTCCGAGAGCCACACGCTGGCGTTGTCCGCCCGAAAGAGCCGCCGGCTTTCTTTGGAGAAGATTCTCGATCTCGAGCATCTTCGCGGCCTCCATAACCCGTTCCTTTATTTCTGCGCGCGGGGTCTTGCGTATTTTCAGCCCGAACGCCATGTTGTCAAAAACCGTCATATGCGGATACAGCGCGTAGTTCTGAAACACCATTGCTATATCACGGTCCTTCGGCGGGACTTCGTTGACCAGTTTGTCGTCTATGTAAAGCTCGCCTTCGGTTATCTCTTCGAGTCCGGCGATCATACGGAGTGTCGTCGATTTTCCGCAGCCGGAAGGGCCGACGAGTATAACAAACTCCTTATCCTCAATCTCCATGCCGAAATCCTTGACGGCAAGAACATTTCCCGGGTAGGTTTTCCCAAGCCCCTTTAAAGTCACACTTGACATGATTGTCCTCCAAGTCACATGCGGTGCCTATCCACGCATAAGAAACGCACTGCTTAGTAATAATACCACAAAATTGAACCCTTTGTATATTCACTTTATCCACAAAGCTGACTGGCCCGGCTTGTAAATTCTTATCATAAATCGTTTCTAATTTGTAACATTTCTGTTAATTATGAGATTCAGGTCGCTTTTTGTCAGTTCTCTGAACTCACCTTCACCCAGTGATGCATCCAGTGAGAGAGCGCCAACCTCAATTCGTTTAAGTGCCTTAACGGGCTTCCCTCTTGAGGCGAGCATCCTCTTGACCTGATGATATTTGCCCTCGTATATTGTGACAAAACCGTGACTGAAATCGCTCTCGTCAATTTCAAGCTCCGCTGGCAGGCATTGCGTTCCGTCATGCAGCAGTATACCATTTTTGAACGCTTTGATGTCGTCGGAATTGAGGATTCCTTCAACTGTAAATTCATAAAGTTTTCTTATGTGGTGCTTTGGAGACGTGACAAGATGACCGAATTCACCGTCATTTGTAAGTATGACAAGTCCCGTAGTATCCTTGTCCAATCTGCCCACCGGAAAAAGTCCTAGCTTATTTAAATCCGGCGGCAACAGGTCGAGGACTGTTTTCTGCTCCCTGTCTTCCGTTGCCGAAAGTATGCCGTCAGGTTTATTGAGCATAAAATAACGAAAGCCGCCCGTTATCGCTTTGCCGTCCAGGCTTACCTCTGCCCTGTCCGTATCAACCTTGAGAGCGGCGCTCGTCACAGGCTCTCCGTTTACGTACACACGGCCCGAGGCAATGATTGCCCGCGCTTCGCTCCTTGTCGCAAGCCCTGTGTCACTGATAATTTTGTCAAGTCGGTTAAGGTTCATTTTCCCCTCCGCATAAAAAACATTCGGATTATTCAGAAACAATATAAAACAAATTACTGTATTTATTATAGCATATCCGAATATTAACTTGAATACTTTCTAATGGGCCGAATCTTATCTGCTCAAGGGAGGGGCACTGTAATGTTTGTACTTACGTTCAAATGGAACAAAAAAACAGCTCTGCTGATAGTTGTCGCCATCGCGGTTCTGCTCTGCGCTGTCATCTTCTCCGTCGGAGCCGGCGGAAGCGGCAGCACGGGCTCTCAGAAAGTTAAGACGAATGAGGACAGGGTAATGTTTCTCAAAAATTTGGGCTGGGAAGTTGACAATACTCCGGTTAGCGAGAAAAAGGTCGTCATCCCGAAGGAATTCTCAGATATTTACAATACCTACAACAGGATGCAGCTTGATCAGGGCTATGATCTGACGCGTTTTCGCGGCATGGAGGCGATGATCTATACATACACGGTCACAAATTACTCGGGCTATACGGGTAAAGTCGTAGCCGATCTCTATGTTCTTAACAATGAGGTAATAGGCGGCGACATACACTCGCTTGCGATAGACGGATTCATGCACGGTCTTTGCAGAAAATAGCATGGCGCAAGTAAACAACGCAAAAAGCTCCCCCGGGCTGAGCCCGAGGGAGCTTTTATAATTATAAAGGGAACTTATTTCTGCTCAACAGCGATAACAACGCCCGAGCCAACGGTACGGCCGCCTTCGCGGATAGCGAAGCGGAGGCCTTCCTCGATAGCGATAGGCATAATGAGCTCGACCTTCATGTCGATGTTGTCGCCGGGCATGCACATCTCAACGCCGTCGGGCAGAGAGATGACGCCGGTTACGTCTGTGGTACGGAAATAGAACTGAGGACGATAGTTGTTGAAGAACGGAGTATGACGTCCACCTTCTTCCTTGCTCAGAACGTAAACCTGACCAACGAACTTGGTGTGGGGCTTAATGGAGTTGGGAGCCGCAAGAACCTGTCCGCGCTCGACTTCGCCCTTGGTGATGCCGCGGAGCAGTGTGCCGACGTTGTCGCCCGCTTCTGCGTACTCAAGGGTCTTATGGAACATTTCGGTTCCGGTAACGGTTGTTTCCTTGGTGTCACGAAGTCCGACTATCTGAACCTTGTCGCCGACCTTTACGCGGCCACGCTCAACACGGCCGGTGGTAACGGTGCCGCGTCCGGTAATCGTGAAGACGTCTTCAACAGGCATAAGGAAAGGCATGTCGCTCTTGCGCTCAGGGGTCGGGATGTAGCTGTCAACAGCGTCCATGAGTTCCTTGATGCAGGCGAAGTCGGGATCGTTTACGTCCTTGGACTCGCAGGAAAGAGCGTTCAGAGCGGAACCCTTGATGATGGGGATATCGTCGCCGGGGAACTCGTACTTGGACAGGGTCTCG
>JASDTK010000137.1:0-3580 GCA_041891555.1 Oscillospiraceae bacterium | reverse complement strand
ATTCTCTGTCTGGATAATGACCATGCAGGGATTGCCGCCTCAGAACGTATGAGCGGCAGATTACAGAGGCTCGGATATAAGGATGTATCTTATGACAGGTCGGAGATGAAGGATTGTAATGAGGATTTGTGTAAAAAGAAATTGAGCCTCTGACTAGGAGGCTCAATTCATTCTATTCCTGAATTATAGCTTTATCAAATATGTCTTTCAACAAATCGTTAACACCCGATGCGGACTGAATTGTTGCAACCATCAGCAAATCACCGTCAATATCCGAAAAGTTGATGTCCCGCCCGAAATGTCGAATGAGTTGAGTTAAGAACGCTCTTTGAGCTCTACCATTGCCTTCTCTATACGGATGAAGTTCGTTGGTTGAACAATAAAAGTCAACTATTTCAGTTACATAGTCTAAGTGAGAAAGATTTTGAAAAAAATCTTGTTCTTTAAGTCTTCCAAAAATTAGACGAGCTCGATTTTCAATATCCGAAGCTGGGCAAAAATGAGTGCCTTTTTTTGAGAAGTCTACGGTTCTTACTTGACCTGCCCAGTCGTATAAATCGCAAAATTGCTCTCTGTGAATTGCTTTATAATGTGAAAAGTCAAAGATACCTGTAATGGGAAATTGCTCTAACTGCGCAATTTTTGCGGATACAACAAGTGCTTCCACCTTTTGGAGTTGCTCATCATCGTTAATATCAAATTTATTGATTAGCACAGATGTTCCAGGGTAGCAATTATCGGTTAATGCATCAATACTGTAAGACATTATGGCCTCCGAGTATTCTTGTCTCGTCCGAGCATTTCGTTTACGCAGTCGTTAATGCTGACTTTTCCGGTAAGAATACGCGTGCAATCTTGCTTAATTTGCGGCGTTATTTTTAAGCCTTCCATTCCGGAGGATGCAAATGCGTTTTTAAGGGCTTTATCCGTTGAAATGGTTTTGTTCATGTTAATGCCCCCACCATAGTATTCATAAATTAATTATACACAAATATCTCATAAAATCAACGACGAAGAACATTCGTTGCTATGCTCAAAAACAAATGACGTTACAGCTCACGAAGCACAAGCTCGGTCACGCCGTCGCTGATGTTCACAAGTCGGATAACCTTTGGGTGATTGGAATATTCCTCGCGTATCATGTCCCGAAGCTCCGTACCACTGGTGTAACCGTGGATCAGTCGAATTCGGTACACGCCATTAGAACGGCGGAGCGCCGCGTCAATTGCAACACGTGCCTGATATTTGTTTTTGCCGTGAAGGTCAAGTTCAACAATTCCCGCATTCATGGCACTACCCCCAAACGATTAAGCATATCTTACCACATCCGCATAGACTTCACAACTTGTAAAGAAGGAGGTATTACCATTCAAAACAAAATATACTTGCTGATTTTAATCGCTGCCGTGATGTTCGTTATTCTCGGCGGTGTTACTCTTTTAGCGCAGCGCTATACCCTCAACGGAATCAAGTCCCGCACCGTGGGCGACGGTCAGCACGGCACGGCGCGGTTCGCAACAAAGTCGGAAATCAAGAAAACTTACAAAAGAGTGCCCTTCATGCCAGAAGAATGGCGCAAGGGCGAGAGGCTCCCCAAACAGTGTAGCACATTGCCCTTGGAGAGGGGCTTTAAAAACTACTACTCTATAATACGAGGAACATGATGTCAAACAACATTTATATATTAATAATTGCTGCCGTCGTGATGTTTATTGTCATTGGCGGACTTTCTATATTGTCGCATTATTATACGCTGAACGGGATAAAGAGCCGAACAGTTGGCGATGGCCAACACGGCACAGCTCGCTTTGCGACGAAACGGGAAATTCAAAAGACATATAGTCAGGTTCGATTTGCTCCGCAGGAATGGAGGGAGGGGATGAAATGCCCCGCCCTTCAAGGAGTTGTCCTCGGATGTGTCGGGCATAAAAACAAGATTGAGGCTCTTGTCGATACAGGCGATGTGCATACTCTTATGATAGGAGCTTCCGGAGTTGGCAAGACAGCATTTTTTCTCTACCCTAATCTCGAATTTGCATGCGCAAGCGGAATGAGTTTTCTCGTGACTGACACCAAGGGAGATGTATTTCGCAATTACGGCGCAATCGCCAAGGAGTGTTATGGTTATCGGGTGTCGGTCATTGATTTGAGAAATCCTACACGCTCGGACGGCAATAATCTTCTCCACCTTGTCAACCAGTATATGGATGCCTATGCTGCTGACCCCAAAGACATTGTTTCAAAAGCAAAGGCTGAAAAATATGCAAAAATAATAAGCAAAACAATTATAAACAAATCCGGAGAGGAGAACTACGGACAAAACGCGTTCTTCTATGACGCAGCCGAAGGTGTGCTTACAGCGGTTATCCTTCTGGTAGCCGAGTATCTGCAAGCTACAGAAGGTGATAATAGCGAGAAGAGACATATAGTCAGCGTGTTCAAGCTTGTGCAGGAACTGCTTGCACCATCACAGTTCGCGGGGAGAAATCAGTTTCAGTTGCTTATGGAGAAGCTTTCGCCTGAGCACAAGGCCAAGTGGTTTGCCGGAGCGGCGCTGAACACTTCGGAGCAGGCGATGGCGTCGGTGATGTCGACTGTTTTATCGAGACTCAACGCATTTCTCGACTCCGAAATGGAACAGGTTTTATGTTTCGATACAGCAATCGACGCTGAGAGATTCTGTAATGAGAAATCTGCTATTTTCATTGTTCTTCCCGAGGAAGACAATACAAAGTACTTTATGGTGTCGCTTATGATACAGCAATTATACCGTGAAATACTTGCTGTTGCGGACGAGCAGGGAGGCAAGCTTAATAACCGGGTTGTGTTTTTCTGCGACGAGCTTGGGACCATACCGCCTATAGATTCGCTGGAGCTTATGTTTTCCGCCTCGCGATCACGCCGACTGACAATGGTCCCGATAATACAGAGCCTTAGTCAGCTCCATAAGAATTACGGAAGAGAGGGTGCTGAAATAATAGTAGATAATTGCCAGGACATAATCTTTGGAGGCTTTGCGCCAAACAGCCAGACAGCGGAGGCGTTATCTAAAGCGTTGGGAAGCAGGACAGTCATGTCGGGAAGCGTAAGTCGGGGAAAGAACGATCCATCTCAGAGCCTGCAGATGATGGAGCGCCCGCTACTCACATCCGACGAACTGAAAGCTTTGCCAAAGGGACGTTTTATCGTTATGAAGACTGGTACACATCCGATGAAAACGCGCCTGCGGCTGTTCTCGGATTGGGGCATCACGTTTGGTAGTCTGTATTCAGTCTCCGAAAAAGCACAGCGAGAGGTGGCTTATGCAAACCGGCGTGAGCTCGAGATGAACATTATGAAAAAGAACCTTGCGATGAGTCCGAAGAGGGTAAGCGATACCGCTGAAGAAAATATTCGTGAGAGCAAGCCGATGCCGCTTGTGCTCCCTCCACGCAATGGCAACATGCATAGGTTGTTTGCCTACCTCATAAATGAGCGTAAGCTCGAAAGAAACGTAATTGAAGCATTTGTTCACGGAAAGCTTCTATACGAAAGCCGGGAGTTCTTCAAAAACGGAAGAGAATATCAAAGTGCCGTGTTC
>JASDTK010000136.1:0-3603 GCA_041891555.1 Oscillospiraceae bacterium | reverse complement strand
GCTGGAAGGTATGAAAATTGAGGACGCAATTTCTCGTCTTAAAGGCATCAAATGCGGATTTAAGCGTACCTCCTGCCCCGACCAGCTGTCAATCGCGATGAGAAAGCTGCTTGAGCTGGAAAAGGATAATTGAATCTAAGCCTTATAAAAGGTTAATGGCCCGACGGTTCTCCGTCGAGCCATTTTTATACTTTATATCCAGCTTTCCTCAATTTCGTGTTTTTTAGAACGGGTCATAAGCGCCGTGAAAGTCTCGCGAAGAGGCGCACCATTATATAAAACATTGTAGGTTGCCTCGGTAATCGGCATCTCAACGCCGCATTTTTTAGCCATAGCGTATCCGGAGGCAGCGGCATAGTAGCCCTCGACTACCGCTCCGACTTGCTTCATAGCCTCCTGCGCATCCATACCCGCACCGATTAAAAGCCCTGCGCGGCGGTTTCTGGAATGGTTTGAGGTGCAGGTCACAATGAGGTCTCCCATTCCGGCCAGCCCCGCGAAGGTTTCCTTGCGTCCGCCCATTTTTGCTCCTACTCTCGCTATCTCCGTTAGTCCTCGGGTCATCAGCATCGCCTTCGTGTTGTCGCCGAAGCCCATCCCGTCACAGCAGCCGGCGCAAAGAGCGATAACGTTTTTAAGCGCCGCTCCTAGCTCGACGCCGATAATGTCGCTGGAGGTATAGACCCTGAAGCGCTCGTTCATAAACAAGTCCTGTATCACCTCGGCAGAGGAAAGATCGAGACAGGCCAGAACAACAGCCGTTGGTATTCCGCGCCCTACCTCCTCAGCATGCGAGGGTCCGGAAAGCGCTACAACCGGGTTTTTCCCTTGCAGTTCCTCTTCAATAATCTGTGACATTCGCAGGGAAGTCTCATTTTCAATGCCCTTTGCAACTGAAACAACGATTGTGTTTTCTGAGAGCAGCGGCGCGAGCTTACTCGCCGTTTCCCTTACGGCGAAGGACGGGGTTGCCAGTATCACAACGTCCGCGTCGCGGACGCAGTTCATTTCAGCGGTCAGCCTGAGGTTTTCGGGAATGGCTACGCCCTTCAGAAAAGGATTTTCCCTTGCGCTTCTTATAGTCTCGCTCTCATTTTCAGAGTGCGACCAGAGCGTCACGTTGTTTCCGTTTTCCAAAAGCAGCAGGGACAAAGCCGTTCCCCACGCTCCGCTGCCGACAACCGATACTTTCATTTGTGTCTCCTTAAGATAGTTTATTGCATTTAATTATCCAATTCAGACATATACGTCTATTATGCTCATTATTACGTTAAAATATACGCCAAAGCGCGCTTTGGCGCCTGCACATCGGCTCCGAATATAATAATCCAGAACCGAACAAAACGCAAGCGCCGCAGAATGTAATTCAAAATAATTTTACAGTTTCCGTGAAATAAAATTGTGCAACCTGTAGGCTTCAAGATAATTCGATATTCTTAGTTAAGCCTTGAAATTCACTTTTGACTTAGTCGAGATTAAACTTTTCGCCATAACCGTAGTGCTCATAAATATAGTCGATATCCTTGTCGCCGCGTCCGGAAAGATTTACAAGTATCGTTCCGCTCTTGTGCTCCTTTGCGTACTTGAGCGCATAGGCAAGGCCGTGGCTCGATTCGATAGCTGGGATTATGCCCTCGTTGCGGCAGAGGAGGAAGTAGGCCTCAATTGCTTCGTCGTCAGTCACCGATTTGTAGTTTACTCTGCCTAGATCGTGCAGATACGCGTGCTCGGGACCGACCGAAGGATAATCGAGTCCGCTCGCGCAGGAATAGACAGGAGCCGGTTCACCGTTTTCATCCTTGAGCATGATGCTCTCGAAGCCGTGCATCACACCTTTCTCGCCGAAGGTTATGGACGCTGCATGGTCGCCCAGCGTTTCACCTCTGCCCATCGGCTCGACGCCGTAGATTTCAACGGGGTCGGCAAGGAAAGCCGAAAATAGTCCCATTGAGTTGGAACCACCGCCGACACAGGCGCAGATCGCATCCGGCAGGTTTCCAGTCATTCCAAGGAACTGGTCACGAGCCTCATAGCCCACGACGGATTGGAAATCACGCACCATCATTGGGAAGGGATGTGGCCCGACAACAGAACCGATGCAGTAGATTGCGTCCTTGTATTCGTGCATATAGCCTTCAAAGGCCGCGTCGACAGCTTCCTTGAGCGTTTTGAGCCCGTGAGATACCGGAATGACCCTCGCACCGAGCATCCTCATGCGGGTTACGTTCGGAGCCTGCTTCTTAATGTCGACTTCGCCCATGTAGACGTCGCACTCCATTCCGAAATAGGCTGCCGCGGTTGCAAGAGCAACGCCATGCTGGCCGGCGCCCGTTTCTGCGATGATCTTCTTCTTGCCCATAAACTTTGCAAGCAGACCCTCGCCCATGCAGTGATTGAGCTTGTGCGCACCCGTATGGTTTAAATCTTCGCGCTTGAGATAAATCTGCGCGCCGCCGATTTTTCTTGAAAGGCGCTCGCAATGATACACGGGTGTCGGACGTCCCTGAAATTCTCTGCGTATCCTGCGCAGTTCGTTTATGAATTCGGCGCTGTTGCAAATTGTGTTGTAAGCTTCTGTTATTTCTTCAAAGGCTGGAATGAGCTCCGGCGGAAGATAGGCTCCGCCGTATTCGCCGTAGCGTCCGTCCTTGGTCGGAACGTTCTTGAGATAGGTCTCAAAGCCTTTATTCGGATTCTCATAATTTGCGTTCATAGTATAATCTCCTTATTCGATATTATTTATATATTTTATCATTATTAGACATATTTCATGCTTTCTTAAAACGTTTCTGTTCTGTGCGCCATCGTATTATTCCCATAATATAACCTCCAAAAACAACAAAAAAAGCCTTTGTCCCTTCCTTAGGACAAAGACTCAGGGTCTCTGCGGTACCACCTAAGTTGACGAAAATTCGCCCACTCGCGACATACATAAATATGTCTGCACGTTTTACGGGTTGCTCTCCCGTCGGCCATTACTGACGCATTTCGCGCTTTCCTGCCGCCCTCACAAGTCCATTCACGCACACGCTAGCTGCGGCACTTCCACCGTCTGCCGCTCTCTTTGAACCGCTCTTATGCGTTACTAACTCTTGATCACAGGTTTATTATTTAATTGGCTTGATGCTAACATAAAGCTTGGCGCTTGTCAACAGGTTTTTTTCTTTAAATCGAAAAAGCTTAAATGCTCATAGGTTCTTCAGCTTATATTACTCTATGTTTCGGTCTCCGAAATTGTTAATGCATAATAAAATGCGCCCGAAGAGTGCTCGGGTGCATTTTTATTATGTCAACCAATCGTCAGCGCACCTGACCGTTACCGTAGATAATATACTTCGTGCTTGTAATCTCACGAAGGCCCATAGGCCCGCGGGCGTGCATCTTTTGTGTGGAAATGCCGATTTCAGCGCCAAGCCCGAATTCTCCTCCGTCCGTGAAGCGCGTTGATGCGTTCACATAAACAGCGGCAGCATCTACTTCGTTCAGAAATCTCTGAGCCTTCCCATAGTTCTCGGTGATAATAACTTCGGAGTGCTGTGTGGAATAACGCGCGATATGATCAAGCGCCTCATCAATTCCGGACACAACTTTTACGGCCAGAAT
>JASDTK010000135.1:1508-3608 GCA_041891555.1 Oscillospiraceae bacterium | reverse complement strand
TTTCAGCAGATTGGAGGGATATCATGGCCCGCAGATTGTTTGACCAGGAAAGTAACCGCCTGTTTTACGGGCAGCAGCTTGTGCCGGAGCCCGGATACTCTCTCGACTTCGCCGTCGGTATGACCTATTCGCTGGATTTGAACGCTTTTCTCGGCATTCCGATCTCGCTTGGAATGCTTGACAACTTGGAGAGTGCTGGAGCGAAGAACCCGTTTTACCTACTGGAGGCAATCCGTAAGAGCGGCGATCGTATCGCCGTTTTCTGCAACGCCGGTAGTATCCATACTCCTAAGAAATCGGAGCCTGTCCATATTTTGCTTGAGCAAAGCATATTTCAGGTTGCTTTGGGTCCGAAGACGAATTTCCATCCAAAGGTTTGGGTCATACGGTATCGGAATTCCGACGGCGATACGTATATTCGAGTTGTCGTTTTGAGCCGAAATATCGCGTTCGACCGATGTTTTGATATAGCTGCGTCCCTTACAGGCGAAGTCGGCGGCAGAGTATGCGAAGCGAATCGTCCGCTTTCCGACCTGCTGAGATTCGTTTCGGGGTTCGCGGACGGAGACCCGGTAAAGCGTAAGCTCATCCGGTCGGTAGCCGACGATGTGCTGAAAGTACGGGAGTTTGCACCGATGGAATGCTTTGATTCCGTGGAGTTTCTTCCGGTCGGGATTCCCGGATATAAGAAAATTGCCGAACCGGAGCTTTCCGGTGCGAGAAGTCTGGTTCTGGTTTCGCCGTTTCTGAGCGACGGAGTGGTAAAAGCACTGACCGTCTCGGCAAAGCAAACCGCGCTCATCACTCGGAAGAGCTCTATAACTCCGACCGCGCTGAGCAGCTTTCAGGACGTGTTTGTTACGAAAGAGCTGGTGCTCGATAACGAGCTTTTGGAAGAGGGCGAATCGGAGGAAACACCGCAGCGCGATATTCACGCAAAGATATTCTTTGAGGAGCGCGACGACGGAAAGTACCTGTATTTAGGTTCCTTGAACGCCTCGGCCAACGCGTTTTATCACAACGTAGAGTTTATGCTCAAGCTGCGATACCGACCATATTACGCCTCGTTTACGTCCGTATTGGGCGACTTGGTTCCGGAAGAGCAAAGCCCGTTTGAGCGAATTGAAACAATGGACGAGCTGTCGGAAACTGCAGAGCAGGAGGACCCGGCAGACCTGCAGGATGTTGTATATGCCGTTAAACAGGCCAAAGTAACGTCAAACGGAGAATTATATACGGTACATATCAGCTGTGGGGCGCTTGAAAGTCCTTGTGAGATCGCACTGTTCGGAGCGTCTTCCGTTTATCGGAATCTGGCGAAAGAAGTCGTTTTTGAGAAGGTCTCACTGACCGCTCTTTCGGAATTCTATATTGTCCGCAGAGGGAATGTGAGCACCATTATTAAGATTCCAACGGTCGGAATACCGGCTGAAGAGCGCGATAACGCGATTTACAGCACTATCATCGGAGACCGGCGTGGTTTTTTTAGATATGTGTCCTTTCTTCTGTCCGATAATTACGCGGAAACGAGTCTCGAAGAGCAAATGCTTGGTATGGAGAGCGCAAATGAAGCGTCCGCATCTGCAGCTGTTGCCGGAGTATATGAGCAACTGCTCCGGACCGCCGCGGAGAACCCAGAGAGACTTGCCGCGGTGGAAAATATGATGAGCCGGCTAAATCCGGAAATTGTCGACGAGCGTTTTCGCGTGCTGATAAGCACATGCCGGTCGGCTGCAAAGCAGGTGAAACGCAAATGATCCCAAAGGACTTTCAGGAAGCAACTGCAGAGCGTATCTTTGAGATATTCAGGGACGAGGGACAGAATCACATTTTATTGGCGGACGAGGTCGGGCTTGGAAAAACGATCATAGCCAGCGACGTGATTAGTAAGGTGGCTGAATGGCATCGGATTGAAAAGAACGACGATTTTTTTAAGGTCATCTACATCTGTTCCAACATCAATATTGCGTCTCAAAACTGCCGTAAGCTGGGCATTGCTGCAGAAGACTGTCTCCATGTATCCGACAGCAGGCTCTCCATGCAGCATCTGCGCATCTATCAGACGGACGGTTCCGAGCATAATTACGAGCAGCTGATTCC
>JASDTK010000135.1:0-1498 GCA_041891555.1 Oscillospiraceae bacterium | reverse complement strand
CGTCCTTCTCAATGACGGGCGGCCAGGGCATCCAGGAGGAACGTGCGCTGATTTTTGTGCTTCTGCGGCGTTTCCGCGATTTTAGTCATGTGCGCAAGCATTTAAATCAGCTTTTTCAAATGGACCCGAAACTGCGGCGCTGGGACGAGATTGTCAATTACTATGAAATGCAGGTCACGGAATGCAATCGGGTGAATCCGGTCTACGTCTCCGATATGATAGATGCTCTGGAGACCGTGTTCAAAGAAAATGAAGTGCTCTATAACAATATTTTGGGGCTTTGCCGCACCAGAGACGTCTTTTCCATCCCTTATCGTGAGCGAAGCGATGCCATCAATAAATTACGCCGCATATTCGCTCAAATCAGTCTGGACAAACTGAACCCAGACTTGGTTATCATGGACGAGTTTCAGCGCTTCAAGGAACTGATTACGCCGCAGGATACGGAAAGTGGAATGCTATCGCAGAAGTTTCTTCACGATTCTACCGTAAAAGTCCTGCTGCTGTCCGCAACGCCCTATAAGCCGTATACGACGTTGGAGGAGCTCGCTCTCGGCGAGGAGGGGCATTACAAGGAGTTCACGGACGTGATGGACTTTCTCCTTTATGACTCGGTACGCCGGACGCGTTTCCACCACGTCTGGAGCGATTATTCGCACCGTCTGTCCGAACTGAAAACGGATGATTTCACCGCCCTGATTGCATCCAAGAACGACGCCGAGTGTGCCATGTACCAATGCGTCTGCCGTACGGAGCGGCTCACGGACAGTTTGATCGACCGGAGCAAGGCCTGCGAAATGGAGAGTGTGTCCGACGGGGACATCTCTTCCTATCTCGAATTGCAAGCGCTGATGGATCGTCTCGGTCTTGGCCGATTTCCGATCGATTATGTGAAATCAGCTCCGTACCTGATGTCTTTTATGAACTACAAGGTAAAGGATCAAATCTGTCGACGCTTGGAAGACGACGGGGATTGCAAGGATACCCTATCTTCTCAGACGATGCTCCTTCGGCGTAGCCGTATCAACCGCTATGAGAAAATCCCATGCAACAACGCACGGCTTCAGCTTCTTTTTGATGAAGCTTTCGGTCAGGGCCGCAACGGCGCGGAGCTGATGCTTTGGATTCCCGCCGACAGACCGTATTATAAAACGGATAATGTTTTTTCGAGAAACGCCGGCTATTCAAAAACGCTTGTGTTTTCCAGCTGGGAAATGGTTCCCCGTATGATTGCAGGTCTGACCTCGTATGAGGCCGAGCGACTGACTATCGGACGCATCAACAATCGCGACGAAGCCGGTAAAAAGCGGTATTTTGCGGAAGAGAGCAAGCGTCGTGCCGTTTCCCGGCGTCTAAGGGACGAAACGCAAGAAGTTGTGACATACCCGTCGCGATATCTTGCGGAACTCTATCAGCCGCTTTCATACATAGATCAGACCATTCGAACGATTCACGCAGCGCTTGAAAAGCAGATCGAGGCTCGGATTAAGGACTTGTC
>JASDTK010000134.1:22846-23457 GCA_041891555.1 Oscillospiraceae bacterium | reverse complement strand
CCGCCCCACTCGATGGACTGACCGACGGAAAGAAGAACATAGTCAGCCGGTACGGTGATAGTGGTGTTCTCGTCATATTTCGGAGCAAATTTACCCTCTGCGTCGAACACGGAAACGCACTTCTTGAACTCAACGCCTGTGACCTTGCCGTCTTCTACAATGATTTTCTTGGGGCCCCAGCCGTTGTTAATTTCGATACCATCGGCTTTTGCCTCCTCCTGCTCTTCCGGCAGGGCGGGCATTTCCTTTTCGCTCTCCAGGCAGTACATCTTGGTGGATTCTGTTTTGTCCATGCGTACAGCGGTGCGGGCCACGTCTATTGCCACGTTGCCGCCGCCGATGACCACGACATTGCCGGAGATGCGAATCTTTTTGCAAAGGTTTACCTTGCGCAGGAAATCAACGCCTGAAATTACGCCCTCGGCGTCCTCACCCTCGATACCCAGATTACGTCCGGCCTGAGCACCGATAGCAATATAGAAAGCTTCAAAACCCTGCTTGCGAAGGCCGTCCAGTGTGACGTCCTTGCCGACTTCAACGCCGCACTTGAACTCGACGCCCAGTCTGCGCAGGACTTCGATCTCTGCATTGACGGCGCCCCTGTCCAGACG
>JASDTK010000134.1:0-22836 GCA_041891555.1 Oscillospiraceae bacterium | reverse complement strand
AGCGATGGGCTTGCCGTAATTATGCAGCTTTTCTGGTATAAACATACCGTCGAGCTTGAGCTCCTGATCGGCGATAAATCTCTTTATCTCATCAATAGCGATGGCTTCGTCAAAGCTGC
This sequence comes from Oscillospiraceae bacterium, assembly GCA_041891555.1. Taxonomy (GTDB): domain Bacteria; phylum Bacillota; class Clostridia; order Oscillospirales; family Oscillospiraceae; genus UBA2658. The sequence goes on along the minus strand of JASDTK010000134.1, from coordinate 22,717 downwards.
CGCGGGTGCACTCGTTCTCGCAGTTGTGGGGGCAGATGCGGCCGCAGATTGCCGGGAACGGGTTTTCCTTTTTAATGAGATCAAGCGCTTCAATATATCTTCCCTGAGAGGCCAGCTTTATGTATCCCTGAACTGCGATATGAGCCGGGCAGGCAGTCTTGCAGGGTGCGGTGCCTGTGGGAACGACATTTTCGCGGTTGTCGCGGTAGTTGGGATTCCACTTCTCAGGGCCCCACTCGGTGTCTCTTGGGAGATCGGCGAACTTGTATTCAATGGGTGACTCTGTGCAGAGTTTCTGTCCAAGCTTAAGAGCGTTGTTCGGGCAGTATTCAACGCACGCTCCGCAGGCGACGCAGGCTTCCTTGTCGACTTCGGCCACATAGTTGCTGCGGGAAGCGTCAGGCGTATTGAAGTACTGAGTTGCACCAAGCGCCAGGCAGGTACCGGGCATGCAGTTGCATATAGCCACCGATTTACCGGGCTGCAGCGTGGTTATCTGGTGGACACAGCCAATTTTTTCAAAGTATTTGAGCTTTTCATAGGCTTCATCACTGGTAATCTGCTTGCCTTTACCGTTGGCAATGAACATGTCGGCGGCGAAGCCCAGGAACATGCACATACCGGTTTCAAGGTCAGCGCTACCCTCAAGGTCGCCGGCGCCTTCATTCATGTAGCGGCGAACGCGGCGGCACTGGCAGGGGAGAATAGCGATATGATTCTTATCTCTTTCGATATAGGTGCTCAGCAGTTCACTTTTTACCTGCTCCGTACCGAAAGGTATAGCCTTTTCGACCGGGATAGCGCGCATGACGCCGGCACCCATAGGGATATCGTGTATAACGTTTGCATAGCTCTTTGTCGCGTGTCCGGCGAAAGCTACGGGCACTTCGGGATGCTCCTGGCAGAATTTGTCGTTTACGAGCATAAATTCAAAGGCGCCGGGAGCATAAACCAGAAGTACAAAAAGCTCCATGCCGCCCTTTTCAATCCTTTGCACAACGCCAATGTCAGCCATCTCGCGAAGCATATCCGTGACTTTTTCCTCAGGTTCGCCAATGTCGTATGCAACGGACGCCGGGAGAGCCGGAGTCAGAAGTTCCATCGCCATGAGAATCTTTATCTGTTCATCCGTCATCCACTTTTCAAAAGTCTTGTACTCCGCACAATCTTCGTTGATCTCATAGTGTCCGTGAGCCATCTTTTCGCATAGCTCGATCAGGTTTTGTCTTACTGCCATGTGTGTTCCTCCCTATTATTATCGATATTCGCTTTTTTGCCTGGGGGTTTGTCAAAACATCTAAATTTTGAAAGGCATACCCCAGCTAAGTATAGTCTATAAGTCTAAGAATGAAAAGAAAAAAACTTAATTTTCCCAAAAAAACTTGTTTATATATTTATTATAATATAGCAGAATATCCCTCCGATTATGAATTATTCCTTCATCTTATAAAACGAACGCTACAAGTATTGTTTCAACCCCTGTGGGACTCGTAGCGTGAGCATGTTTTTACGCAAGCTCACCGCCTGAGGAAGTCTGCAAGAGTTTCGAAACGATGGTACTAAGCAGTCAAACATATGATAGAAGCGCTTGCTTCGGCACTTTTCATTTAGCGCTGTGCTTAAGACTGATATACAAATATATTGGTTGCTCAGTGCGCAACCTCTTTTTCAAAAACTGTTGTAAATTGGGCGCGCCCTATATACATTGGTATTATAAAGGTTTGGAGGGTTGCCGAATGCAATATACAGGCGGGGAAATCGTAGTAAAGCAGCTTGTTGACGAGGGCGTTCCATATATAATCGGAATACCGGGCCACGGTGTTCTCGGCTTGTTCGACGCAATAAGGAAGGAAGAAGCCGCGGGCAATATAAAATACATGCAGGTAAAGCACGAACAGTCGGCTGCCGCCATTGCAGACGGATATTTCCGCGTCAAGGGCGAGCCCCTTGCTGCCTTTTCCTCAATAGGTCCCGGAACGCTTAACCTGAGCATAGGCTTAGGTACGGCATATGCCGATTCAACGACGTTTTTGGCGCTTTGCGGAGATACGCATGTTCATATGAAGGGCGTGGGCGTGCTTCAGGAGCTTGAGCGCTATCAGGACAGCAATATAATTAGAAGCCTTGAGCCTCTGGCAAAACGCAGCTGGCGCGCGGAGTCTGTCCGCCAGCTTCCCAGAATTATGAAACGCGCCTTTACTCAGATGAACTCGGGGCGGCGCGGGCCCTGCGTAGTTACCCTGCCTATGGACGTTCAATGCGCCTGCTGCGACTGTCAATTTGGCGAAAATGTCAAGGAAAGTACAGCATTTAAGCCCTGTGCGGATACCGCAGCCGTAGAGAGCGCCATAGAGCTTATGAAGACCGCCAAACGTCCGCTGATACTGCTCGGCGCGGGAGCGCTCAATTCCAAAGCGGGAGAAAAAGCAGTTGAACTTGCCGAAAGGTGGGGCGCGGCTATTATAACGACACTTGCCGCGAAGGGTACAGTCAGTGAAGCGCACGTGCAGTACTGCTTCCATACCGGCTCGAAGGGCACGGCTATCGGCCTTAAAATCAGCCGTGAGGCGGATGTTATTCTCGCTCTCGGAACACGCTTTGCGGATGAGACCACCTGCTCCTACAGAAAAGGAGTTGCCTTCAATTTTCCCGACACAAAGCTTATTCATGTCGATATAGACCCCAATGAGCTCGGCAAAAACTATACGCCGGATATAGCCGTCGCCGCTGATTTGAACGATTTTCTGAGCGCGCTTCTCGATACGAAACCCGACTTTGATATTAATACAGAATACCTTTCCGAAATCGGGCGGCTCAGAACCGAATGGTTTGATTATCTTGAAGGCGTGAGAGCGGCAAAAACGGAAAAGACAACAATTTCACAGCTGCTTCAAGTACTTCAGAATACACTGCCGGATGATACGATCATCGTCACTTCTTCCGGGAATACCCAGGCGCAGCTTTTTCAGGAATACTGCTACAAGAAGCCTTACTGCAACCTCACTACAGGCGGTTTCTCGACTATGGGCTGGGCGGTTCCGGCAGCAGTGGGCGCTAAGCTCGCGGCACCGGAAAGGCCCGTCGTCGCGCTTGTGGGCGACGGTGATTTCCTAATGACCGTGCAGGAGCTCTCCACAATCGCACAGTATGACATACCGGTTGTGATAGTTCTCGCAAACAACAGCGGATGGGCGGCAATAAGCGATCTCCAGATGGATGTGCTCGGCGAAAGAGGTGTATTCGGAAACGATTTCACAACGCGTGACGGAGCCGTCTACAGTCCGGATTATGCTGCTTTGGCGCGCTCGTTTGGGATTAAAGCCTATGATGAAAGCTCTCCGGAGGGTATCGCGTCGGTACTTTGCGAAGCCCTAAAGTCAAACGCACCCGCGCTCATAAATGTGAACGTGTGCAGGGATTACCCGAACTCGGGGGGGAAAGCGTTCGGCTGGTGGGATGTGCCCATCCCCTCATATATGGAGGAAAAACGCGAAAAGTACGAGCGCGCAGTAGCGGAGGAAACAGTGTAGCATAAGATCTTGCGCTTTTTATGTTGAGCAAAGGGGGAAATGTTATGGATAAAATGAAATTCGTAATTGTCGGCTGTGGCAGAATTGCCACGCTGCACGCCGCCGGATATAAGGACAATCCTGACGCGGAGCTTTGGGGAGTCTGTGACACGAATGCATCCGCTGCGAAAAAATTTGCTCAGGAGCATGGCGTTCCAAAGGTTTATAAGGACTTTGACGAGGTACTTGCGGACAAGGAGGTAGCGGCGGTGGAACTGCTACTGCCCCACCACCTCCACTGTGAGTACACGGTCAGGGCCTGTAGGGCGGGCAAGCACGTTTCCGTGCAAAAACCGATGGCACTTAACCTTGCCGAATGTGACGAGATGATTAAGGCGGCGGAGGAAAACGGCGTTTTGCTCAAGGTGTTTGAGAACTTTGTATTCTACCCGCCCTACCGTTTTGCAAAAAAGCTGCTGGACGACGGCGAAATCGGTACGCCTGTCGGCATCCGGCTCAAGATGAACAACGCCTCCCTCGCCTCGCGCAATATCCCTATAGTCGGAAACAAGCCGAAAAAAGGCGAGTCAGGAATGGAAGCCGTTACGGAAACCGGCTGGGAGGTTGACCCAAAGTCCTGGCTCTGGCGGCTCAACTCCACGCTCTCCGGTGGAGGCCCCACGGTGTTCGACGACGGCTATCATAAATTCTCGACTGTGATGTACTTATTGGGAGACGTTGAGAAGGTTTCGGCGTGGATAGACAAAACGCCTGTGATTCCGGGCGTATATAACGACTCTCCCGCGGTCATCATGTGGAAGCACCGCGACAAAAAGCTCTACGGCGTCTGGGACATTATGAGCTCCGACGACATGTACGTTCAAAGTAAATATTATACCTGCGACGAGAGGGTGGAAATCACCGGCTCCCGCGGTGTTATATGGATAACGCGCTGCACGGCTACCATGCTCCCCGAGGTTGCACCTGTTGTCATGTACCGCGACGGCAAGCTAACGGAGTTCTGGGATATGAAGAGCGACTGGGCGGATTCCTTCGAGGCCTCTACCCGCGATTTTGTGGACGCCGTAAAGAACAACCGCGAGCCTGTTTTAAACGGAGTACAGGGCAGGCAGGTACTCAAGTTCGCGCTTGCGGCAGTTGATTCGGCAAGACTCAACACCGAAGTGTATCTTGACTCGTACGAGGATAAGCCTCTGCCAAGAAAGCGCGGTTTTATTGGAAACCTACTGCACGGAAGGAATTAGCGGCGCTGGACAGCGGAAGGCCATAACGCCGCAGACGGGTGGAAGAAGCTACGAAAAGCTTGAGGAGGAAGTATGAGAATTGCTGTCATCAGCGAGGTTTCCGCGAGAGATAAAAACCCTTTCATACTCGAAGCCCTGCGGGAAACGGATGCGGAGGTTTTTAACGTCGGGATGGCCAACGGAATGCCTCCGCCGGAGCTGACATACATACACACCGGTCTTATGGCGGCGCTCGCGCTGGAAACGGGCGCGGCGGATTTTGTCGTCGGCGGCTGCGGCACAGGGCTGGGCTTTCTGCTGTCCGTAATGCAGTATCCGAAAGTTTTCTGCGGGCTTATAATAGATCCTGTGGACGCGTGGCTGTTTTCGCAGATAAACGGCGGCAACTGCATCTCTCTGGCTCTGAACAAGGGCTTTGGCTGGGCTGCCGACATCAACCTTAAATATATTTTCGAAAAACTGTTTTGCGACGAAGCCGGTCGAGGCTATCCTCCGCACAGGAGCAAAAGTCAGCAGGAGAGCCGAAAGCTGTTGGAGAACATCAGCACAACAACGCATAGGGAGTTTGCCTCTATACTTAAAGAAATTGATAAAAGTACGCTCGAAACAGTACAAGGTCATAAAGTCTTTACTGATTTTATCGGCAATTACGGAAGCAACGGTGAAGTCAGGGACATTATCCTGAACAAATAAGGAGGACGCTATGAGCCAAGCGCTGAAAAAGGGCATTGAAGCCCTGCTGTTTCTGTCAACTCGCAGGAGCGTGGGCGTAACGGAGCTGGCCCAGGCCTTGGAAATAAATAAGAGTACCGCTTTTCGGATTCTTGACACTTTCCTTGAGGCCAATATGGTGGAGAAGACGAAGGATACGCAAAAATACAAGCTCGGCCCTGCCATTTTAAAGCTTTCCGAGCAGTATTATAAAAACTACAGCGTCATAGCCGAGGCAAAACCACTTATGGACCGTCTCGCGGTGGAAATCCGCGAATCCGTGCATCTGTGCGTATGCGCCAATAACAAGGCGGTTGTCATTGAACAGACGATGTCCGATTCTCTTCTGGTCGTAAACGCGAAAATCGGAGCTATCGAGCCGCTGCACTGCTCGGCTGTCGGCAAGTGCCTTGTGGCGTTCGCGGGAGAAGAAGACAGAATAAGGATGCTGGCGGGTATCAATTATGAGGTATTTACGGACAAGACGATGCGCAGCGCGGAGGAATATATCGCTGAAATCGAGCGTGTTCGATCAAGGGGCTGGGCCTTGGACGACAATGAGCTCAGCGAGCATATCCGGTGCGTGGCGGTTCCCATATTTGACAGCAAGGGCGTATGTCGGTATTCACTGGGGGCATCCGGCGCAAACAGCCGTATGACGCAGGAGAAGATAGACAGGCTCATCCCGCTGATGCTCAGAACAGCGGCGAATATCATCAATTAGAAAGGACGGCATGCTTATGAAAGGACGGCTCAGGGAAAAGCTTTGTTATGCCTGCGGAGACATTTACGGCGGCGGAGCCTTTATGGTTTTCAGTCTGCTGTTTATGAACTTTCTGGTGCTGGTGGAGGGCCTGCCCGTTGTCGCGTCTACTCTCATCATCTTCATCGGCAAGATCTGGGACGCTATTACCGACCCTATTGTCGGATCCATTTCAGACAGAACCCGCTCGCGCTTCGGACGGAGGCGTATTTTCTTCCTGATAGGAATAGTGCCCGTATTCGCGTCTTTTGTCATGCTGTTTTACTCTTTCGGTCTCAATAGCGTTACTTCAAAAATCATATACTATACGTTTGCGTACATGTTCTTCGGAACTGCGTTCACCATAGTAATGATACCCTATAACGCGATACTTTCGGATATTACCTCCGACTATAACGAGCGAACGAGCTTTACTACCATGCGCATGGTGTTCTCGGGCGGAGCTTCACTCATTACCGCGGTTGTGCCCAGCATCATAATAAAATCTGTCGGCGGAAGCCAGAACGGCCCCGCACAAAAATCTGGCTACCTGATCATGGCAATTGCTCTCGGAGTGATTTTTGCTGTCAGCTGGCTGATAACTTTTCTGGGGACAAAAGAACAGAAGAATCTCCCGCCCGTTGAAAAAATCACGTTAAAAAGCTACGCGTCCGTTTTTGTGAATCCGGCGTACAGGAACTTTTTGGGTATTTTTCTGTTTTTTCAGGTTGCGGTTGATTTAGTGCTCGCGCTGTTTATTTTCTATATCGACATTGTGATTTTAAAATACAAGAGCTACGAGATGATAGTCGGGACCATGTTGGTTTGCTCAGTCGGGTTTATGGTTGTAATGGGGGCGTTGGCAAAGAAAAAGGGCAAGGCGTTTCCGTTGCTAATAGGCCTGCCGGTATGGCTAATGTCGATGCTGGCATTTATCTGGATAGACGCGAATACGCCGATTTACGTTCTGTTTATACTGGCCGTGCTGATTGCAGTCGGTTCCGCTGCCGGAAACCTGTCCACCTGGGCGCTTCTGACCGATATTTTCGACATAGACGAAATACGAACAGGCAAGCGCAGAGAGGGAATATACAGCGGCCTGACCACCTTTCTGCGCAAGTTCGCGAGCGGAGTTGCCGTGCTCCTTTTAGGTTATGGCCTACGCGCAGTGGGCTTTGACCAAAATCAGTACTCCCTGCTCAAAGCGAGTACAGCCAATTTTGACCCGGCGGCCTATGCCCAGAGTGGTGTTGTTATGGGAATCAAATGGATGTTTATTATTATACCGTTTGTTTTGATTGCTTGCAGTCTTATCTTTGCGCTGCGCAACAAGATAAACAAGCGCAGGTTTGATGCGGTGCTCAAGGGCGTTGCCGCGTTAAAGGAAAACGGGTCGGTAGACAGCCTGACTCCGGAGGAACGTGAAGATATACTTACTGCGGCGGGTACGGAAGAAGCCGCGCTCTGGGGCGGCATGCTTCAAAAACAAAACTGAAAGGACTTGGGAAGCTTTCTTCCCAAGTCCTTGCTATTCATATTTACATTTTTCTCTGAGTATGAAGATATGCGGAGAAGGATACTACTTGTTCGTTGTAAAGTTCTCGGCGCCTACGACGGACTCCATGTATTCTCCGATTTGTGCCCGCAGTTCGCCGGTGCTTTTGTAGCGGGGATCGATTGCGTCAACATCAACATAGAGAGTTGGGAGACCATACTTCTCCTGAATGTAATCGGTAACGATTTTGCCTGAGGCCCATGTATGCTTGCAGCCCACATGACCCATGAAAATGGACACATTAACGCTGTAATCCTCATACATTTTGTCAATGACCCGCAGCCAGTACTCTGTTGGCCCTGTGGCGCCGTGAATCATGGGGACCATCAAAAAGCCTTCGGCCATCTTGTATTTAACTCTTTCCCAATTGTCAAGGTCGTCAAACAGTATGCCGTCCTGATAGCCGAAGCCGTCCATGACGGTAATGGCGCCATAGGTTCTTTCCATCCAATCCATGATGCCCGTGTTCGACCACAGCATGTTCTGCATCAGACAGACGCGGTAGCGCTCCTCTGGGCACATGGTGGCGGTCATACCCATATCGTAAAGCATATTACCCATTTCAAGCTGAGTTTGCAGCATTTGAGTTACCGCGGTGACCCCCGCAAGAGGGGCGATTATTTCGTTGAGAACCAGCATGCGGCCGGGCAGAACGCAGGGTGTTTTTTTTCGAAGCTCGGCCAGCTCAATAAGCAGAGAATAAGCCTTGTTGGACTCCTCATTAATTTCCCTCAGTCTGGCCTTCCGCTCCCCGTCCCACTTGAGGCCTGTCAGTTCCTCCATCCAGACGATGAAAGGATCAATTTGATCGGCTACATACTGTATGCCCTTTGGATCGTGCCGGAAGGGCAGGTCAAAGGTATAGCAGGGACAGTTAAACAATCTCTCCATAATAGGATATGCGATACGGGCGGAGTCGCAGGCCAGGGTTGCGTGTACGAAGGCGTCAAACTCCACACCGAACTCGTCCTTGAGTGCGCATCCCATCTGGGCTTTGTCTATTGCGCACATGCTGGTGGGCGCATACTTTTCACTCTCGTCAATGAATCGTCCGCAAAGGTCCTCCATAGATGCGATACGCGTCGGAATGGTGTCAAGAAAGAAGGGAACACAGTCAAAGGCGCGAAGAACGCCCACCGGAACGGGACCTCCGAAGGCCACAAGCCGCTTGCCGTTTTTGTGTGCGTCTCTGATTTCTTCCCAGTAGAATTTCTGAATATCGACAGTCCACATGATTTCCGGCATGTTCTTGGTGAGCATGTGCTGGTAAATGCTGTCCACCTGCTGACAGGTCAGCTCTATCATGTTGACAGGCTTAGTGGGATCAAAATTTTGTTTAGGTGCTGCAGACATGGTATTCCCTCCTTCTCATTTCTCCAACATTTCGATGAAAGCTTCTGCGCGGACGGCGAGCTGTGCGATGTTAGCCATTTGCTCTTCACGCTCGACCTGAAGGACCGGTATGCCGATTTGCTTCAGATCAGGCTCAAGGTAATAAATCTCGCCCCCCCAGCATTCGCAGTTCTGCATTTTCTCATATACGACGCCCTGTACACTGTACTCCTTGCAGAGGGCAACTATTTCAGCATGGATTGCAGGACGGTTGTCGAGCTCACGGGGACAGGTGTTTCGGGTTAGGTAGTATCTTGCGAGGCTACCCATCACGTCGGCGTCATCAAGCTCAATTGGCGCGCCGAAAGCTCTGTCGCCGAAGCAGTTATAGTCAGCTACGACAAGGCCTCCGGCGTCCTCAATAACCTTTATGTATTCGGAATTGTCAAGCGCGGAGCCGATGAGCATAAGGCGTACGCGGCTGTCTATAGGTCTGCGGGTTTTTGCCTCCGCCAGAAACTCCCTCAACATCCCGTTGTATTCGTCAGCTGCGGTATCGCACTGCGCAAGGCAAATGGAGAGAGCCTCCGTGCCGCTTACAACGGGGTTCGCCTCCTTTCGGAGCGCATAGAGCTCGGAAATAAGTTTTCGGGTTTCATTTGTCTTTGCAACTGCGTCCTTAATACCTTTATCAGTTACCTGCTTGCCGGAGAACGCGCCGAGAGCGTCGGAAAATTCCTGAAGCTCGCTCTTGTAGAATTTAATTGCCTGTTCGGTTTTTATACGGGGGGCGCCAATGAAAAAGCCAAACTGCTCTCTGCCGTTCTTTTTTGCAATGTGCACCCAGTTGTCAATGATACGCGCCTGCATCATGCAGCCCTGACTCTGGACGATACCGTCCAAATCATAGGTTCCGTTCATCAGATATTGGAGTATTGAGCGCGCATAGCTGCAGGAAAAGCTGGACATCCAGGCTTCCGCGTCGCTTGAGTCGATGCAGCCGGTCGCTCGCAGACGAATGGGCAGTACGTCCGCGGCGTAGAAAATTTCTTCCGGTACGTGACAGCACACATAACCTAAGGATTTTTTGCCATCGGCTCTCCGGGCTTTTGCCGATTCGCCGGAAACCGCGGGTTCGAATAATTTCTGGTAACTCATATATTGCCTCCTTAAATTTGCGAATGGTGATAATAACTGCCGTAGATTTGGATGGTGCCGCACGCTGTAATTGGGGTTTAAGGGCTCTGCCCTGAGGGCTTGGACGTGCGTTATTAAATCTGGTGGCATAAAAATATATGTCCGGGCGGGACCTTTTTTTCTTAAACTGCCGGGCAGAGAGGTATTTATTTTGAATTCTGATAATAAGAGAGCGGAGCCGTCCCGGGACGGCTCCGCTCTCTTATTATCAATTTTATACAGTTCAGCGCGTCAAAGCTTTTTTTGAACAGCTTCCCACACCTGCTCCTCGGTCAGCGGCTTGAAATTGCTCTTTGCAAACTCCGTTTTGCACAGCTCGTATACGGCCTTGTTATATGGCGACCTGACCTTGTACTTGTCAGCCAGCTCGACGCAATGGCCGAGCAGCGAATCCAACTCGCTTGTACCTGCCTTGCGCTGGATGATATCCTGTGCCATGCTGCTTAAAACCATCTTGTCGAGATTCTTTTTGAAGATACCGTTTGTTATGAAATCCGGCAGCGTGGCAGAGGCTTTTATTTTGCCCCAGGACGGCATATTCCCCACTTTAAATTCCTTGATGCCTGCCGCCTTGATTATCTTAACACCTTCGTACATTGAGTTTGAAAGCACTCTTTTAAACAGAGGCATACTTGAAATTTCGCGGTACTTGAAGCCGACAAGCGTGGTGTAGGAATTGGTGAGATTTATGACCATTTTGCAGTAGGCCGCGTCGCGGATTCTGTCTGTGGTAATCGTTTCAACGGCCTTGCCCATAAACTCGCTGACTGTTTTCAGCTCGTTTTCCAGTCCGCTACCAAGAGTGCCAAGCACAAACGGGCCTTTATTCTGATAGCCGATTACGCACGGCTCGTCAATCCATGCGTTAAATTCGATTACGCTTAAAACGACCTTCTTGAAGTATTTCGGCAGTATGGTCTGGTTGACCGCCCCATTTTGAAGCCCGATAATTATGGGCTCTCCCTTGACCTGCTCCCGAACGGATTTCGCGACGGCTTCAAGGCTGTAGTTTTTTACCGCGATTGCGATGATATCTATGTCCTCAACGTCGCTCAACTTGTCGATTATTTTGACCGGAATTTTCTTTTTATTGTTTTCTTCGCCCTGTTTATAGAGAGTTAGCCCTTTTTCCTTTAAATTTTTCGCGACCTCCCCCTGATCGAGGAGATAGATTTCATCGTATACTTCAGAGAGCCAGCCGCCGAGACAGCCGCCGATTGCGCCCGCGCCCAAAATTACAACTTTCATATGTATACCTCTCTTATCTCAATTCATAGGTTTCATCATAGAAATCGAAGCATGAGTTCATATGCTCAACGTAACGCAGCTGGAGAGGAGTCGGGTCAATTTTCAGCTTTTTTATTGCTTTGCCGCAGGGTGTGTCGCTGAGCGTGAGGAAAGGCTTGTCAGGGCTTTTTTCCGGCTTCAGCAGGACTCCCATGTTTTTGCTGATTGCGAAATCGCCCTTGAAATCGGTGCGCGCTTTCAGGATTTTTCCGTTGAGTTTGGTGTAGAGATAGGTGGTCTCATCCATCTTTGTCAATTTGCCGGCTTTGGGTACGCGCAGGCGGAAATACTCTGTCCCGTCCGCTTCGCGGCACACCGTAACCGCTTCGTCGCCCGAAATATCGATGTCGATTTCCTGCGTGACCTTCGGAAGTCCCCAGATGGTATTTCCCCTTATGCAGTTTTCGCGGGAGGTGACAGGCATTGAGAAAACGTAGTAGCCGCTGTAATTATTGAACATAAGCGGCAGCAAGACCGGATTTCTAGTCTTATCCGCCTGGACGGCAATCGTAAGCGCTACCTCATTATAGGGCGGAATACCCATTACGTTTTTATACTCATAGCAGGAAATCGCAAGCACCGCGCGGCCTTTCAGGGCGCGCACCGGCTTGATTTTCTCGTGAGGCATCAATTTCAGAGCCTCCTCGTAGGAGCACAGAAAGATTGCCTGGGAGCAGGTGACATCGCCATAGAAAGTTGGAAAGGAGTAATCCTTTTCTATGCTGTCGCTGAGCCTGACACTGTGCTTTTTCAGGCTGAATCTTTTGAAGAAAGCGTCCTCAAATTTGTCGTCGTTTTGCAGCAGCGTCGCGTCGAAATCGCTCAGAATTTTCATGCTTACCTCCTAATTATTACGAGTAGAAAAGACATGCGCACGAGGAAAAGCGGCTTCTTAAGAGTCATCTTGCTTCGTGAAGTATCTCCTCGACATTTGATACAAGGGTTTTAAGTTTAATCAAATCATTGTTTTGGGGGTCCAAGGAATAATAGTTCATGGTGCCCTGACTGATAACGTTCAAAATTTTCGCGTCTTTCAGGACTTTTAAATGATGCGATACAGCCGGCCTCGACAGGTGAGTTTTCTGTGTTATTTCTCCGACGCGTATACCGGGAGTACAGCCTGCGTCTATAAGCGCAATGATGATGGATTGCCTTGTTTTGTCGCCGATTGCAAATAAAACATCCTGACAATCACGGAAATTTTCTGCTAAGGACGACAGTCGTTCTTCTCTGTCCTCGATAATTTTACTCACATCCTTCGTTCAACCGTTTAATTCAGTTGACGTCTTTATGCAATTATATTTTATTTAAATATAGACTGCAACATCGGTTAAGAAAATCGAGACGAACAAAATCAGGTCTGCGGCACAGTAAGTCGCAGACCTGATTTGATTTAATAGATCACCGCACAACAATTAAAAATGCATTGCTTAAAAGAATGCCCGCGGATTAAGATAAATACTTTTATACCGTTCTTGACATGAAGTTATACAGCATTACGGCCGCGTCCTGACGGGTGATGACGCTCGCGGGATAGAACTTGTTTTTGGAGTCGCCGCTCACAATTTTGAGAGCCTTGGCAATCGCCACATAGCCAAAATAATCCTTCGTTATGCTGCTGTCATCCTTGAAGCCGCACTTAAATATTCCGTCCAGCTTAGCGGCGGAGCCGTATTCCGTTGCACGCACGAGTATTCTGACAAATTCGGCACGCGTTATCTTATTATCAGCAGCTTTTTCGGCCTTCGTCAGCATTTTATAATTGTATGCCATCTGATAGAGGCTGTCGTCATTGTCTGTTGTGTAGCCCACGGCGGACATAAGCAGGGTCAGCGCATCCTTCTGAGTCAGCTGGGCTGTAGGCTTGAAGCTCGTTCCGGTGAAGCCGATGCCGTATTGAGCCAGCTTTTCTATTTGCTGTTTTACGGAGCAGCTGCCGAGGTCGTCGTAAGCAAGGGTCTGCGCCGCGCTGCCGGTTTCGATGACAGCCTTGCCTGTTTTCGCGTCAACTCCCGAAACGTAGCTGTTGGATTCGTATTTATACGCAAGTACAAGCTTGCTGCCGACGCTGTATTTTGCAATATCCGTCTTTTGAGTATCCACCGAGACCGGTACATACTGAAGTACCGTTTTAAAGCAGGCGGTATAGGCCGTCATTGCGGCGTCCGCCGTCACAATGCCGTCCTTCGTGTCAAATGTCACACCGTCAGTCCAGATTGTGCTGAAGCTGTCTATTGTACCGTCGTATTTGTTGACCGAAATCGAAAGTGAGTTTGTCGGGAAAAGAATCTCGTCCGACGCCTGCGAATAAACAAAGCTGCCGTCGTCCGCTGAGCTGTCAAATTCGTTGTAGGCCGTCACTTTGAACTTTTCGGGGAAATACTTGCCAAAAAACGTCTCTGCAGCCGTCTTGAGCTGATCCTTTGTCTGCAAAGCGGCCTCTTTGCCCGCGCTGTTGTAAGTATTCATAGAAATCAGCGCACAGGTTTTCGCGTCAAGAGTAATGGTTTTATCGAAATTAATCGGACGAATCCCTCCCGAAGATTTCATGCTGCTGTAAGCCTCGGGAAATCTAGCCTGGATAGTCGCTTCGTCGCTTATGTTTTTACCGTAGTCGAGAGTGCACTGCACAGCGCCCGTCGCTTTATTCATGAGATAGCGCACTGAGTTGAGGTTATAGGAACTGTCTACGCCAAGTACGGCAATCGCCCGTACGGCGGCATCCAGCTGAATTTTTGAATAGACGCCCTTGAGAGTATCGACCGTACTCTGTTCCACATCGGAAAGGCCGGATTCGTCCTTGGCGTCTTGTCTGGAAGAATTTTCAGCGCCCCCGTATGCGGGATAGGGGTAATACCCGCCCTGATAAACGTCAATCAGCGCCCCCGTATTGGCATCAACCGACTTATTTAACGAGTATACGGGCAGATACTGCAGAACGGCGGTCTTTCCGTCCTTGCCGAGAACATACTGAAGCCGCAGCTTGACATTTCCCTTAAGCGTTGCCGCAGCTTTGTCAGCGGCAATGACAGGTGTTGCGGAGGGGATACTGCCGCTATAGCTTCTTAAAAACTCATCCCGTGAAAAACTGGTTGCGCTCAAATCGCTTGTCTGCACATTGACAGAGAAAGTGAGCGGCGTTTTCAGTCCGTTTAGATTGATGGCGCCGTAGAACTGATAGTAATCAACATTTTGGGCGCTGAGACTCAGGTTGTTCTCGCTGAAGCTTATAGTCTCTCCCTGCGAGAGAAGCTTTTCAACAAAGGACTTCGCCGCCTGCTGAGCCTTTTCACGGCTCACCTTCGGGAAAGCGGGAGAGTAATATTGGCTGCCGTAGTAATAGCCGCTGTCCGTACTTTTATAATAGGACAGTATCTTGCCGGTTGTGTCCGCGCATACGCTCAGCGACTGTCCGTCCTTGCTCCAGTCCAGATTCCAGTAGCTGAAGCTTCCGTCGTTTGAGAGATTGCCGTTAAAGTCCGTATAGCTGTTGTCTATGCCCAAGGTGTTTTTGACAACCAGCGTAACCTGCTTGAGCGCGGCGTCCTGGCTGTCCTCCGCCAAAGCGGGGACTGCTATGGATACAAGGAGCACTACGCTAAGAAAAACTGAAATGATACCCTTTTTCATATATGTACCTCCGATAAATTATTAATCATTCGCTGCCATTATTGCATATATGACGAATAAAAATTGTCTTTGTTACAAGAAGCCGAGAAAAATATTTCAGGATAAAAGCAAAAGCAAAAACAACTTGATTGAACAAACACTGAGCCCGATTGGGCACTGATACAACTAAGTGTGGCGAAAAAACAACCAATAGTTTTAGACCTTATATTGAAATGCGGAGTGATTACGGATAAAATAACATCGTCGACAAAATAAAAAAGGAGAGGGTACCCAATGCTGACATCAAATATGATAGGCGATAAAATTACAGAAGCACGCAAAGACAAAAACTTATCTCAGGTTCAGCTCGCGCAAAAGCTGTCCATAAGCTCTCAGGCAGTCGGAAAATGGGAGCGCGGAGAGTCAATGCCGGACATCATTACATTCAACCGGCTTGCGGAGATTCTGGGAGTTGACCTAAACTATTTTTCGGAAAGCTTCCAGACGGCGAACGTTGAAAAACCCTCCGCTGAGCCCTCAACGGAAGCGTCCGCCGAGCCGACATCCGAAACGCCGGGCAGAAAAACCGGCTGGAACATGTCAATGGGAAACTGGGTGGATGCGGACTTTTCCGGAATAAGTAATCTTCACGAGAAATTCAGTTCCTCCAATATGCAGAGATGCCTGTTTGCCGGTTCGGATATGTCGGGGCTTATACTGAAAGGCAACAATGTGGACGGCTGTGACTTTTCGGATTCCGAGCTCAGCAACAGCCGTTTTCAGGGCTCCAGCATCATTAACAACTCATTCCGCAGCTGTATTTTAAAAGAGGCTGAATTTTCATCAAGTGAGATTAAAGCCTGCGATTTCTCCGGTGCCAATCTTACCGGAGCGGTAATCAAGACGAGCTCGTTTCTGAAAAATAAAATGACAGGCGCGGTGCTGGACCGAACAGCCTTTAACGCAACCCAATTGACCGATATCGTATTCGACGGGGAGCTTAGGGACTGCTCCTTTGAAAACTGCGCGTTTACCAGACTGACTTTCATGAACGCTACGCTGACTAATACATTCTTCAAGGGAAAGAGTTTAAAGCGAATTCGGTTTATCGACTGCAAGGCAGACAGGATAACCTACGCATTTTTGAAAAGTGGAAAGGCGGATTTGACCGGTGTCACGCTATTGACACCATAAGGAGATACTAATATGAACATACCAAAAAATGAAGCTGCCATCTCTGTGCAAGGGCTCAAAAAAGACTATAAAAACAATCCTGTATTGACAGGAGTAGATTTCGAGGTGAAAAAAGGAAGCATTTTCGCCCTGCTCGGCTCCAACGGAGCGGGCAAGACAACAATAGTCAGGATACTCACCACACTGCTCAGGCAAGATGACGGAACCGCCGCGGTAAACGGCTTTGATGTTGTATCGGAGCCCGACAGGGTGCGCCAGTCCATCAGCCTGACCGGACAGTTTGCAGCCGTGGACGAAATTCTGACCGGTCGGGAAAACCTGATAATGATTGCCAAACTGCGGCATCTTAGAGCTCCACTACAGCTTGCGGATGATTTACTGAAACGCTTCGGCCTGACTGACGCGGCAGACAGAAGGGTGTCTGCTTATTCCGGAGGAATGCGCCGTAGGCTTGATATTGCCATGAGCCTGATCGGAAAGCCGCAGCTGATATTCCTCGACGAACCTACAACCGGACTTGACCCCGAGGCGCGGATTGAGGTATGGAAGCTTATCAAAGAGCTTGCCGAAAGCGGAACAACGGTATTTCTGACAACACAGTACTTGGAGGAGGCGGAACAGCTTGCAGATCAGATTGCCATTCTGCAAGAGGGCAAAATTATCGCAAACGGCACGCTCATAGAGTTGAAGGAGCTTTTTCCGCCCACAAAGATAGAGTATGTTGAAAAGCAGCCGACCTTGGAGGAAATATTCCTTGCGATCATAGGGAAAAGGGTGGTCAAGTAAATGGAAACGATGAATAAGCACTTTTTCAGCGATATGGGCGTTATGCTTTCCCGTTCCATGCGCCATGTCATGCGAAGTATGGATACCATCATCTCGGTGACTTTCATGCCCATAGCCTTCATGCTGCTGTTTGTATATGTGTTCGGGGGCGCGATTCAAACCGGTACGGACAACTATGTAAATTATCTTGTGCCCGGAATCCTGCTGATTGCTATTGCAAGCGGTATATCCTACACAGCCTACCGTCTATTTCAGGATATGCAAGGGGGCATATTCGAAAGGTTTCACTCTATGCCGATTGCGCGCTCCAGTGCGCTGTGGGGGCATGTGCTGACCTCCTTGGTTTCCAATGCGATTTCTGTTGTCGTCATAATTCTCGTAGCGCTCGTCATGGGCTTCCGTTCGTCCGCAGGGGTGCTCTCTTGGCTTGCCGTTGCCGGGATACTTGTACTGTTTACGCGGGCTCTGACCTGGATTGCGGTGATTGCCGGACTGTCCGCAAAATCTACGGACGGCGCAATCGCATTTTCCTATCCGGTTATCTTCCTGCCCTTCATCAGCTCGGCTTTCGTGCCGACCGAATCCATGCCCGCGGCAGTCCGCGCTTTTGCGGAAAATCAGCCGGTGACATCCATTGTCGACGCGATACGCGCGCTGCTGTCAAATAAGCCGGTAGGCAATGAAATATGGATTGCTCTCGCATGGTGCTTTGGAATTATGATAGTTGCATATCTTTTTGCGATGAAGGCCTATAAAAAGCGGACTTGAAAAACGGGTTTTGCTTTTAAATACACGTATATAATAAGGAAGCCGGCACCGCTAAGGTGTCGGCTCACTTATCAGGGAATGAAAAATCAGATTTCTGAAAAGGCTCTGTCGAGATTTTCATCAATTATTTTAATTTTCTTGACTTTTGGCTGACGGAGCAGTTTGCCTCTCATCACAACCATATATGGCTGTGATAAAACAGACAAATCCTCCAGAGGATTAGCGTCGGCGATTAAGAAGTCGGCGCTCTTTCCGACAGCGACCGAGCCGGTTTCATTTTCGATTCCTAAGATTCTTGCGTTGCCGAGAGTCGCGGAATACAGCGCGAAGGCAGTAGTAACGTCCACATACTTATGAAAAAGAAAGACCTCTCTCCACATATTATAATGTGTAATACACGGGCAGGCGGTATCGGTGCCCAGACCAACGGGAATTCCGTTTGCGAGACACTCCTTTGCGGAAGCTATGATGCCTTCCATAACAACTTTTCCGTTATACTGTACAAGCTCATTGCAATTTGTAAGCTCAGGAGGAAATGCTGTAATCGGGAAGGCCGGAGAAATTGTGCATATGTCTGCCGAGCCGTGCACTTTAAACAGCGAAATTATCTCATCATTAGGCATTGCCCCATGCTCAATGGTATCGACCCCACCTTTCAGCGCCACCAGCACACCTTCCGTACTTTCAACATGGGCGGCCACTTTAAATCCAAGTTTGTGAGCTTCGTCACAGGCCGCCTGAACAAAATCAAGAGGCATTCTCAATATACCCGGTTCGCCCTTCACCGTTGCGTCAAGCACTCCGCCCGTAATCATCAGTTTAATCAGGTCAGGCTTTTTCTCTGCAATTATTCTAATGTAATCGCGGCATTCTTCGGGGCTTTTTGCCTCATACGCCAGAACTCCCGCCATATGTCCGCCGGGAACGGAAACAGCCATGTCAGAAACAAGCATACGAGGTCCCGTCAGTTTTCCGTTGTTTATCCGGTCACGAATGGCTGAATCTATAGTGCCCAGACCGCCTACAGTACGGATCGTTGTTGTCCCTGATAATAACTCCGTCGCAGCATATTTTTCGCACATTTTCTGAAGTATAAAGCGAGAAACCGGATTGCGCATCAGCTTCCTGACTGATTCGGGGCTCTGTGCGCTTCTCTGACTGGGCTTTCCGCTTCCCGGCAGATGCACATGGGCATTTATTAATCCGGGCAGTAAATATCTGCCGCCCAAATCGATCATTTCTGAATTCTTTGGAGGAGCATTATTTCCGATAGATGAAATGCGTCCGTTTTCAACAACTACCGACATATTTTTCCGCGGCTCCATATTCTCGCTTCCGTCTAGAACTATGCAATTATAAAATGTAACGGTATTTTTCATAGGAAATTCCTCTCTTATTGCAGTGCGTTCTTACCGCCGATTACAAAGGTCCCGCGTAAAAAACATATTTAATAACATTGAGACTATACGCGGTTATTCAGCTCATCCCGCGCTTTAACGAACGCTCTGACACATCTGTCTATATCCTGATGCGTTGTACGGTACGAACAAACGCTTAAGCGAATAACGGGCCTGCCGTCCCATTGACTGCCGCCACACCAAAGTTCGCCGGAATCCTGAAGCTCTTTTAAAATTTGAGTTGTGAGTTCAGGTGTTTCGGCGGCTATGAGCACCTGATTGAAGCATACCTCATTCAGGACGTCGAAACCCCTTTTGTTCAGTTCACCCGCAAAATAGACTGCCTTTTGATGCAGGTCCTCCGTAAGCTCAGCGACACCGGAACGCCCCATTGATTTGAGTGTCGCCCACAGCTCCACAATTCTGGCGCGTCGGGACATATCTAATGTATAAACCATACCGTCTCGCTGCTCACTGTATACTATGTAAGATCCGGTCATGCTCAGTGCGCTGGCAAGTGCTTCACGATCTCGGCAAAGAACAATGCCGTTGTCATAAGGCGCGTTCAGGGTTTTATGGGCATCTACGGACCAGGAATCTGCTTTTTCAATTCCCCGGGTTAGGTGCTTTAGAGAAGAGGACGCTGCGGCCCACAGACCGAAGGCCCCATCTACATGAACCCAGGCTCCGGCTTTTCGCACTTTTTCGCAAAGAGAATCAAATTGATCAAATGCGCCTGTATTGACATTGCCTGCCTGTAAAATCAGAAGCGTTCGGTTATCCAGCGGGGGCACGAGGTCCTCTCGGATTCGGCCCTGATAATCCATGGGAACTTTCAGTACTCGTTCACTACCCATTCCCAGAATGGAAAGAGCCTTAAAAACGGTTGAGTGGGCGCCTTCGCTTAGAACGACCTTGATTTCCGGCGCACCGAAAAGCCCTTGGGCCTCGACATTATAGCCCATCGCTTTAAGAAGATGATTTCGCCCGGCCGCCAATCCGCAAAGTGTCGCCGCGGAGGATCCACTCACAAAACCCGCAGCTGTGCTCTCGGGAAGCCCCAGCAGGCTCTTAAGCCAACTTTCGCAGACTTCTTCAAGCTTTGAGGCAACAGGGGATGCGACATACATGGCAGCGTTCTGGTCCCAGGCGTCCGCGAGCCATTTGGCGGCCAGAGCCGCTGGCGCGATTCCTCCGTTGACAAAGCCGAAATAGCGGCCGCCCGTCTGGGCTACCGTTGCGGGAGAGCCTTTTTCATGCAGCAATCCCAATATTTCATGGGGATTGCCGGGCATATCGGGAAGCTCTCCATCAAAGTCCGAAAGTCCTTCAATGCCTTCCGCAGTCGGAAACACCGGCCGATCACATACAGAATTCATATACTCCAATGCATAGGAACAGGCCTGTTCCATCAGTGCGGAGTCCGATGCCTGCGCTCTAAAACATTCGCTTATACTCGCTTTATTATTCTGCATATCCTTCATTAGCCGACCTCCAAGCATGTATGTTTATGTATTTAATTCTGCATGATATTCAATATACAAACATTATACCACAGGCGCAAAGCGCCGTTGTGGTATATGCATTAAATATGGTATGCGGTTATTATACCATATTCTGCAAATGCGACAACAAAAAACGAGAGCTTATCACTGCGAGTTTCGGACTTAACGTTTTTTCTCTGGCATTCTATCTGTCTGCTTACAGTAAAAAACTACCGTTTGTTATAGGGATTTACTAACAAACGGCAGCAGTTTTTACTTATTTATCGAACAGTATTATTCCTCGTACATTGCAAGCTTGGACCTAACGCCGTTTGCCTTGCATACGGGGCGGAACTTCTGGAAAAGCTCGGTTTCGGAATGAGCCTGAAGATCGTCGAAGCTCTCCCACTTTTCTATGAGCATCATGCTCTTGGGATTCTCGGTGCTTATAAAGAAATCATACATTATATTGCCCTTGTCGGCACGAGAACCTTCGACAAGCCCTTCGTCGCAAAGAATCTTGAAGAAGTCCTTCATGTCGGTGGTTTCGCTTGTAAAGTGGCAGTTGCAGATAACCATATTCCTATCCTCCGTAAAAATAGTCGCCTTTTAGGCTTTAACGCTAACATGATAACACTAATATTTAACATTTGCAATGCGGTTTGGATAGTTATTTGTTTAATTATTGCCGAAAAGCAAACTAAATAGGGTCTTGAAGCTTCGGAGAAGCTCTACACCGCAAAAGCTGAAAAATATAAAAAAGGGAGCTGCGCGAAAGCGCGGCTCCCCTGACATAATTGATTTATTTCTCCATATCGTCGCGAATCGGGAATACGTACTGTCTGAACGGGACACATGTGGCCGGCTGCCTGGGTTCAGGCGGCGTATTGTCGAGGATGTCGTAACCCTGGAAGTCGAACTCTTCGATCAGCGGGGTAGTGAGAATCTGATCCTTCAGCCACTGACGGAAGTCCGGATGAGCGAGCTTGATGATGGCCTTGATGCGCTCCTGATAGGTCTTGAGGTATACGTCTGCAACGCCCCACTCGGAGACGAGGAACATGACGTAATTCTTCAGCATGGATACGATGCTGCCTTCAGGCAGCCACGGGAGAACGTTCGACTTTCTCTCGCCGTTTGCATCCTTGTATGTGGAACGCAGGCAGATGAAGCTGCGTCCGCCCTTGCAGCGCTGTGCGCCGTAGATATAGGCCATAGAGCCGCCCATACCGGTGTAAGGCCTGAGACCCTGAGCTTCGGAGCAGCACTGTCCGAGAAGGTCAACCATGAAGGTGGAGTTGATGGCAACCATGTTCTCCTGCTCCATGATGCCCAGAGGATCGATGCAGAGGGTTCTCGGATAGAGACGAACGTCCTTATCGGTCGTTGCGAGCCATTTGAAGGTTTCTTCGCTGCAGCCGCCGGGGCTGGAGGCGTGGAGCACTGTGACCTTTCCGGACTCGACCATCGGAACCATGTTGTCGCAGAGAACTTCGGAGAATATCTCAAAGGTGCCATGGAAATTATTGAGGGCGGAGATGATTATTTCGCCCAGCCCGCCGTAGCCGATCTGGATCTTGTCGCCTGTTCTCAGATAGGGAATGATGAAGGCACCTATCTTCTCGTCGACGGATGTCGGCAGAGGAGAGGGAATGGCCATCATTTCGGTATCAAGCTCAATTATGTAATCAAAATCGGTCACATGGACTGCAATTTCCTCTTCGGGACCGGGAGCTGGATAGACGCCTGTCTTATCGACAAACGCGAACTTTTTGACCATGCGCGGGTCGCGGGAAATGGTGTTGTTCGTGCAGACTCCGTAGCAGCCGCAGTTGCACCAGCCGCTTGCGTTAGGCGGGCAGTATGTGAGAGCCGAGGTGT
>JASDTK010000133.1:1677-3610 GCA_041891555.1 Oscillospiraceae bacterium | reverse complement strand
CGACTGTATCATTCTGGATATCATGCTGCCGGGCATTGACGGACTGACGATACTTAAAAACATGCGTAATAACGGCAATCAGACGCCGGTTCTCCTTCTAACCGCGAGGGACACCGTTGAAGACCGTGTAAGAGGGCTTGACTTTGGGGCGGATGATTACCTGATAAAACCCTTTTCGCTGGATGAGCTGATGGCGCGCCTCCGCGCCTTAATGCGCAGACAGAGCTCCGAGCGCAAAAACGAACTGGTATTATCGGATTTAGTTATGGATTTGTCAGATCATTCGGTCCGGCGCGGAGGAAAAGATGTCAAGCTGACAAGCAAGGAATATGCAATACTTGAATATTTGCTTCGCAATAAAAACCGTCTGCTTACGAGAGCGCAGATTGTCGATCACGTCTGGAACTATGATTTTGACTGCTCCTCCAACATTGTGGATGTTTACATACGCTATCTGCGTGAGAAAATTGACGACGGTTTTGAAAGAAAGCTCATTGGTACGGTTCGCGGCAGTGGATACATCATTAAGGAGTCTTAATGAAAAGGCTAGCTATTAAATGGAAAATTATGATATGGCAAAGCATGTCCATCTTCCTTGCTTTCATTTTGGTTTTACCTGTTATGTATCTATTAACCTCAGCTCATTTGTACAAAGAAATAGAAGCTCAATTGCGTTCAAGCGCTGAGCATATAGGAAAATTGCTGCAGCAGGGTTCCGAAATGAATGAGCCGGACAGCGAAATTGATCTAGTACAAATGGGTACTTACACATCTGTATATTCTGATGACAACGAGCTTGTCTCGGGGAGACCGCCAGATGGCTATAAAGCGGATATGCAGCCTGACTTTGACGATATATATTATAAGGATTCGTCCGGGCATAGCTGGATTGTAATAGACAAAGAGCTAATTTTAAACGGAAAGAAAACCGGATGGTTTCGACTGGTCAAGTCAATTGACATAATTAAAGACGCACTTGCCTATAACAGAACCAAACTATTTATATCCATACCCATTTTTATCTTTTTCTCTATCCTAATACTTATTAGTACCGGTTTTCTATCGCGAATGCTTTCCCCTGTTAAGCAGATTACGAAAACAGTGCAGCAAATTGAACAGGGTAATCTCTCTACGCGGATTAATTTAGAGGACAGCCGCGATGAGGTGGGTCAATTGGCCAGCACCTTTGATAAAATGCTTGATCGTATTGAGGGTTCATTTGACCGGGAAAAGCGTTTTTCCTCCGACGTCTCCCACGAACTCCGAACTCCTGTCACGGCAATCATAGTAAACGCGGAGGAGGCTCTTGCGGGAGATAAAACAGCTGAGGAATATAGGGAAAACCTGAACGCAATACTTCTCGAAGGAAAAAAGATGAATTCTCTCATTTCGCAGCTTCTGATGATGTCAAGAGGTATCGACGGAAACTATATACAGGAAATGGAATTTATAGACCTTAGCGCTCTGACACGGACGATAGTGGAAGAGGTTATTGAAAGAAAAGACAATTCCGATATCACAGTATCTGCAGATATTGAAGAAGGCATCGTAATGCCTTTCGACCAGACTCTCTTTATGAGACTCCTCTATAATTTGATAGACAACGCTCTTAAATACAACATTCCCGTTGGGTGGGTCAAGGTCTGTCTGAAGAAGCAGTACAGCTCTGTGCTATTATCCGTTGAGGACAGCGGCATAGGTATATCCGGGGAAGACCTTCCGAAAATTTGGGACAGGTTTTATAAGGCCAATCAGGCGACCCTTAACATTAACTCAAGTCCCGGACTAGGCCTTTCTATCGTCAAATGGATTGCGGAACAATTCGGTGGAACTGTCAGTGCTGCAAGTGAGCCGGGCAAAGGCAGCCTGTTCGAGGTTCGGTTTCCGGTGAAATGAAATAACGCCTCAAAATTTCGGATTTTGAGGCGTTTAT
>JASDTK010000133.1:0-1667 GCA_041891555.1 Oscillospiraceae bacterium | reverse complement strand
CGTTTATACTTGTTGTGTTTATTCCGCTTCCTCTTTCGGGTCTCGGAATGAGATAAATTTACTTAGAATGTAATTTAAAATGACGATTGCCACGGAAACCAGAATTTTAGCCGGTAGGCCGTCGACTCCAAAGAGCTTCATATTAAAGCCCCAGCTCACTATAGTCGGAACTGCGATAACTTCAAGTATGCCTGTCGCTGCCCGTCCTCCGAAGAAGGTCCATGCCTCTTTCCTGACAAGCGATTTCTCCCAGCTCTTTGAGTCGAACACCCAGAGCTTGTTTGTTACAAACGCAACGGCGACCGCGATAATCCACGATATTACTCCCGACAGGAGCATTACGATAAAAGTATTGACATCCGTGTGCTCTCCGGTCTTTTCAATTATCCAGGAGAAAAAATTGACCGCATCTGGGTCTGTCATTCTGACCTGCGAAAAAGCAATCTCACAGGCGCTGTATACGGCCCAGCTGATTATAGTCGTCGCCACGCCGAAAATACAGTACATAATTATCTCGCGATATTTATCAAAAAGAGCACGGAGCACAGAAGACTTTTCTTCCATGTGAATACCCCCAAAATCAAATCACTATAGTTTGCGTCCGAAGCCGAAACACAAGGATTTCCGACGCTTCGCATATTTTACCACAAAAAAGCCGTATGTCAACACTAGTGCTTCGACAAATACCGTCAATAAATATCCTGCACAGAAACGAAATCCGTGCAGGATATTTATTTATATATTATTATCTGTATTCGAGAATTGCGCCCTGAGCTGCGCTTGTAACAAGCTTTGTATATCTTTGCAGATAACCTGTTGTGATTCTCGGTTCGGGGCAAACCCACGCCTTTCTGCGAGCTTCAAGCTCCTCATCCGAGACCAGAAGCTCAATTTTACGCGACGGGATATCGATGGAGATTGTGTCGCCTTCACGGACTAAGGCGATATTGCCACCAAGCGCAGCCTCGGGCGAAACATGTCCGATTGATGCTCCGCGGGTTGCGCCGGAAAATCTGCCGTCTGTAATTAAAGCGACTGTCGTATCGAGTCCCATACCCGCTATTGCGGAGGTCGGATTCAGCATCTCGCGCATTCCGGGGCCGCCTTTCGGGCCCTCGTAGCGAATAACAATAACGTCGCCGGAGACGATTTTGCCGCCGATTATAGCTGCAATTGTCTCATCCTCGCTGTCGAAGACCCGCACAGGTCCCTGATGCACCATCATTTCGGGCGCGACGGCAGACTGTTTGACGACGCAGCCTTCGGGTGCAAGATTGCCCTTCAATACAGCTATGCCGCCTGTCGGCGAATAGGGGTTGTCTATCGGGCGTATAACCTCCGGGTCGAGATTCCTGACGCCCTTAAGATTTTCACCCAGCGTTTTGCCTGTGGCTGTCATAACGCCCGTGTCGAGCAGTCCCTTTTTATTCAGCTCCGCCATGACCGCATGAACTCCTCCCGCACGGTCAAGGTCCTCCATGAAGGTTGGCCCCGCCGGCGCGAGGTGGCAGAGGTTCGGAGTTTTGGCAGAATATTCGTTTGCCATATCAAGGCTTATCTTGATTCCGGCTTCATGCGCTATAGCCGGTATATGGAGCATCGTATTGGTTGAGCAGCCCAGCGCCATGTCAACAATTTCTGCGTTGTGGAAGGCCGACTCCGTCATA
>JASDTK010000132.1:0-3625 GCA_041891555.1 Oscillospiraceae bacterium | reverse complement strand
GATATAGAAAACGAGGTGACGCGGATTAAAGCCCTCGGTCAGCTTACCGAAAGACAGGCAAAGGCCGTAGATAGCTCCTCAATACTTGGCTTTTTCGCGTCGGACACCGGAAAACGCATCAAAGCGGCGGACAAGGTACACCGCGAAAAGCGCTTTTCTCTCCTATGTCCCGCTGGCGTTTTCTTCCCTAAGGGCGGCAACGAAAGCGTTCTTTTACAGGGCGTTGTGGACTGCTGCATCGAAGAGCGCAGTGCTCTTACGATTATCGACTACAAAACGGACTATGCAACCAAAGAGACGCTGAGTGACCTCACAGAGCATTACAGAAAGCAGCTTCTTGCCTACGCTTACGCCATGTCACGCATTTTAGAAAAGCCCGTTTCTTCCTGCCTGCTGTGTTTTCTTCGTGCGGGGCTCGTTTCAGAGATAAAGCCTCAGCCATAAACGGATAAGAAAAGCCCTACCGTCGAAAATCTCGGCTGTAGGGCTTTCTGATACGCAAATGACCCGCACCGAAAGGCACGGGTCATGTTACTGACGAATTATTAAAGACCGAACTTCTTATTGAACTTCTCAACGCGTCCGCTGGTGTCGACCAGTTTCTGCTTGCCTGTATAGAAGGGGTGACATTTGGAGCAAATTTCAACCGTTATGTCTTTCTTCGTTGAGCCCGTTTCAATAACTTCGCCGCAAGCACACCTGATTGTGGTCTGCTGGTAATTGGGATGGATACCTTCCTTCATTATGTTCACCTCTTTCATGAGTTCAGCTGTTAAATCATATACGCATATTTAACGCGCATGTTGTATTTTAGCATAGGTATCTGAGTTTTGCAAGCACTTTTTCGATTTATATTGCATTTGGCAACAAAACTACCGTCATCTGCTCTAGCCCACAGGCGCGCTCGGCGTTGCGCTGCCCTCAGGACTCTCGGGCGGACTTGGCGACACACTATCCGTCGGACTCGCTGACGGGCTAGGCGACGCACTCTCTGTCGGACTCTCGGGCGGACTCGCCTCGGCGCTCGGAGCCGGACTTTCCGTCTGAGCCTTATGGAAAAACGGAAGGACAATGGTTGCGTTGCCGTTTTCATCATAAACGGCGTAATGCCGCAGACCATAAAAAATCAGTATGGCGGCAGTTAGAACAGCCAGAACAATAATTATGGCAACGCCCGCCCGCGAGCGCGATTTTTTTCTGCCCTGGTAAATGTCCTTCGCCCTGATTGCCATTACATAGCCTCCGAAAAATTAGTTGTTTTCTTCCAGGTTTGAAATCAGGTCGACACGTTTTGCGTGTCTTCCTCCCTCGAAGCCTGTGCTCAGGAAAATGTCCACCACTTTGAGCGCATGGCCGGCTCCGATTACGCGCCCGCCGAGCGCAAGGACGTTCGCGTTGTTATGCCTGCGCGTATACTCCGCGGAATAGCAGTCGTGGCAGAGCGCGGCGCGCACTCCCTTAATCTTGTTAGCGGCGATGGAAACGCCGATGCCTGTCCCGCAGATGAGGATTCCACTCTCATATTCGCCGGAGACGACAGCCTTGCCGACGAGTTCCGCGTATACGGGATAGTCGCAGCTGTCCTTTGAATATGTGCCGAAATCCTTGTAGGCAAGTCCTTTTTCATCAAGATATTTCATAATCTCCTGCTTCAGTTCAAATCCGCCGTGGTCGCTTCCCAGTGCTATCATTTTCTTGCCCGTTCCCTTCTATTTTTGTTGCGATGTCTTCTCCAACAGATTAAGTATAGTCTGTTATATCCCGAGGCTATATTTTTATAAAGCTCGGCTTTCTTTTCTCAAAAAAAGTGACATATTTATACCCCAGATCGCTCAGAATGTCAAAGCCCTCTTTTAGTCCGACACCCGCATGCTGGAGCTTATGGGCGTCGCTGCCGACGGTGATGATCTCGCCCCCCAGCTCCCTGTACAGTTTCAAAACATCAATTGTCGGAATCGGCCCGCCTACTATTTTATCCCGAAAGCCGGCGCAGTTAATTTCGATGCCCTTTCCTCTTTCAATCAGGCACTTGAGCAGCGTTCTGATTTTCTCCGGATATTCCTCTGCGCTCACCCAGATATCAAAGCCCTTGCGGCGCATATAGCGAACCGTATAGCCGATATGCGCCATAACATCGTAAAAATCAAGCTTTGAAAGCTCGATGAGTTCATCCAGATATCTGTTTATAAGCAAGCGGCACTCTGCCTCGCTGCTGTAAGGATAAACATAGAAATCAGGGGTTTTTTTCAGGTTGTGCAGTGAGCCAAGCACAAAATCCAACTCTGGAATAGCGGCGGCGAGAGCGGCCTTCTCCGGATTATGATTGCCCTCTCCAAGCTCCAGTCCGAGGAATATCTTCATATTCTCAGGCTTTTGGGTTAAAGTCTGCCGGTACATCTCAAGTATGCTGTCTCTGTTGTTAAAGTAATTCGGGTCGGGTTCGCCGGTCTCGGAATTATCCATATCACAATGGTCGGTAAAGCAGAGTATCTCAACTCCTCTTTCGCGTGCTGCCCTTGCCATCTCAAGCATGGTGTGGTAACCGTCGCAGGAGCACTTGCTGTGAATGTGGAAATCTGTTAATATCATTTTTCTTCCTCTTGTCTGTCTGGGGAATCTACTATATTTTTGCTCAGAATGGCCACGCGCCCGGTATCCATGCCAATAAATCCGAATATGCTCTCGGCACCGGCACTCCCGTCAATACCGGGTAGAATACAATAAACAACAGCATGCACAAAGCTGTAGCGCCATACACCTTCGGTTTCCAGTTTTCGTCTCTAAGTCTTAACGAATTGAAAACATGGCAAATCGCGAAAACGAGGAAAATGAGGCAGGGAAAATAGTGGTATTCAAAGGTAATGCGCGTAATGAACACCCAAGGCAGAAGCTGCGCCAAATATCCCAGAAGGATAAACATCGCTTTTCCGTCTTTGTATTTAAAGGTTTTCCAGCCCATTGCAAAGATTGCAAGCAGTCCTCCCCAGCAGACCAGCGGGTTTAAAAATGCCGCAAACGCGTACTTCATTTTGTTCGGCAGTGATCTCAGGAAATAAAGTATAGGTCTTCCGTCTACTATCCACTGGTACCATCGCGCGGAATACGGATGTGTCGCGTGGACTCCCTCGTGGTATCTCAGCATGGAGGACTGATTGTCCAGCACTATTTTTGCGTAATCCTTATTGAGGTACATGCCTATGCCGTTCATTCCCTCGGCTTTGCCGTAGGGATAATAGCTCGCGTAATAAATGACGGCCGGAATGATAACAAAGAAAACGACGCATTGCAGGATATTTGAGACAAGCTCTCTGCGGTGCTCCTTCCTGTGCCCTGTCATTATAAGCTCTCTGCCCCTTGCGATGCGAAACAGCAACCAGATAACGGCAAGTCCCGCGCCTGCGTATACGGCTGTCCACTTACAAGCGGCACCGATTCCGAAAAACAGCCCCGAAAAGAAGAGGGGTACGGCTTCTTCCCGTTTTTTCATATAAGGGTCGTCGCGCGGCGCTGTTATATAGCGGTACATACACCAGTACATCAGTATGATGAAAATAACGCCGTAGGTGTCGATGGTCGCGATTCGAGTCTGCACAAAATGCATAAAGTCAAATGCGAACAGCAGGGT
>JASDTK010000131.1:0-3642 GCA_041891555.1 Oscillospiraceae bacterium | reverse complement strand
GATTTATATTTTGCACAGAGCGTATTTGGAGGAAGACAAGAGACATGGAAAAATTCGGACTTAATGAACTTCGGGAAAAATTCCTTTCATTTTTTGAAAGCAAGGGACATCTGCGTCTGCCCAGTTTTTCTCTTATACCGCAGAACGACGCGTCGTTGCTGCTTATAAATTCCGGCATGGCTCCGATGAAGCCTTGGTTTACAGGTGAACAGGAGCCGCCGCGGAAGCGTGTCTGCACCTGTCAGAAGTGTATACGCACCGGAGACATAGAAAATATTGGTCACACCGCGCGCCACGGCACCTATTTCGAGATGCTCGGCAACTTCTCCTTCGGCGATTACTTCAAGCATGAAGCCATCGCGTGGAGCTGGGAATTTCTCACCTCCCCGCAGTGGCTGGGCATGGATCCCGAGAAGCTGTATCCCTCGGTTTATCTTGAGGATGACGACGCTTTTGCCATCTGGCGCGACGAAATAGGTATACCTGAAAACAAAATAACGCGTCTGGGCAAGGCGGACAACTTCTGGGAGCACGGCTCCGGCCCGTGCGGCCCCTGCTCCGAGATTTACTATGACCGCGGCGAAGAATACGGCTGCGGCAAGCCGGACTGCGCCGTCGGCTGTGACTGCGACCGCTATATCGAAATATGGAACAACGTGTTCAGCCAGTTCAGCAACGACGGGCAGGGACACTACACAGAGCTTGCGCAGAAGAATATTGACACCGGCATGGGACTTGAGCGGCTCGCTGTCGTCTGCCAGGGTGTTGATTCCCTTTTTGACGTAGACACCCTCATGAGCATAACAAATAAGGTGAGCGAGATAACGGGCGCAAGCTACGGTCAGTCAAAAAAGGTTGACACCTCTCTGCGTCTCATTACAGACCATATCCGAAGCGCGACCATGATGATTTGCGACGGTGTTCTGCCCTCTAACGAGGGACGCGGCTACGTTTTGCGCAGACTTCTGCGCCGCGCCGCACGCCACGGCAAGCTCCTGGGCGTAAACGAGCCCTTCCTCTTTGATGTCTGCGCTACGGTTATAGCTGAAAACAAAATCGCATATCCCGAGCTTTTACAGAAGCAGGACTATATCACCCGCGTTATTAAAATCGAGGAAGAAAACTTCGCAAAGACCATTGATGCGGGGATGAAAATCGTTTCCGATATGCTGGACGAGCACAAAAAGAGCGGAGCGCAGGTCTTCAGCGGCGCCGACGCTTTTAAGCTATATGACACCTACGGCTTCCCCGTTGACCTCACAGCGGAGATTGCCGAGGAACAGGGACTCAAAATTGATCGCAAGGTTTTTGACGAGTGTATGCAGGAACAACGAGTTCGCGCGAGAGAGGCGAGAGCCGCTCTGGGCGACCTTGCATGGGCGGGAATTGACCTCGGACTTGACACCACGCCTACAAAGTTTGTCGGCTATGACCGTGAAGAAGATGAGGCAAAGGTGCTTGCCATCGTCGTCGGAGAGGAGCTTTCCGCGAAGGCGCATGAGGGCGACGAGGCGATTATAGTCCTTGACAAAACACCGATGTACGCCGAAATGGGCGGACAGACCGCCGACCACGGTTCTATTAAAACCGCTTCCGGCGACTTTGAGGTTACAGACGTTCAGAAGAACAAGGCTGGCAAATACCTGCACCACGGTGTTATGAGAAGCGGAGAAATTACCGTTGAGGATACCGTGACAGCGAGAATTGACATAGAGCGCCGCCGCGCGATTATGCGTGCGCACTCCGCAACCCACCTTCTGCACAAGGCGCTTAGAACTGTTCTGGGGGACCATGTCGAGCAGGCCGGCTCACTCGTAGAACCGGACAAGCTCCGCTTTGACTTTACGCACTTCTCAGCGATAGGCGAGGACGAGCTGAAGCTCGTTGAAAAATACGTCAACCGCGCGATACTTGAGGGCTACGGCATTGACACAAAGGAAATGGCGATTGCCGATGCAAAAAAAATGGGCGCGATGGCGCTGTTCACCGAGAAATACGGAGACGTCGTCCGTGTCGTCAACATGGGCGAGGGCTATTCAGTCGAGCTTTGCGGCGGCACACATCTTGACAACACCGCGAAGGTCGGGCCCTTCCGCATAAAGAGTGAATTTTCCGTCGCGTCGGGCGTAAGACGCATTGAAGCCGTTGTCGGCGAGCTTGTCATGGACGAAATGCGCGAGGGCTCCGAGATTCTGCGACGCATATCCGAAACTTTGAAAACGAACCCGAGTGAACTTGAAGATAAATTCGCCCTGTTTATTCAGGAGGCGAAGAATTCCCGCAAGCTGGTTGAAAAGCTGCAGGCGCAGCAGCTCAAGGCGGAGGCGGACAGAGTAATGTTCGGCGCGAAAACCGTCAAGGGACTGCAAATTATTACCGGAATATTCCCCGAGCTGTTGGCGGATGATTTGAGAATTATGGGCGATATGCTCCGCGATAAGGACGAAAACATCGTTGCCGTGCTTGCGGGCGTCGTCGGCGATAAGATAAGCCTTCTCTCCGTCTGTGGAGACGCCGCTATTAAAAAGGGCATACGCGCCGGCGATTTAATTAAGCACGTCACCGCGATAACCGGAGGCAGCGGCGGCGGCAAGCCTGAGCGTGCGATGGGCGGGGCAAAGGACGAGCTCATGCTCGATAACGCTCTTGCGACGATTGACAACTATGTGAATGATAAGGCTAAGGACTGAGTATAAAGCGCATTTGCGAAAGGAGAATTTTCATGGCAGACTGCATTTTTTGCAAAATAGCCGCGGGAGAAATCCCCTCCGATAAAATTTACGAGGACGACAGGGTCGTCGCGTTCCGCGACATTCACCCGCAGGCTCCGGTGCATTTTCTCGTGGTTCCGAAGGAACACATTGAATCCGCGGCAGACATAGCGGAAGCAAATTCCGGCATTGTCGCGCACTGCTTCGAGGTTATCGCGAAGCTAGCGGTGCAGGAGAAGCTATCGGACGGCTTCCGCGTCATCAATAACTGCGGCGAAAACGCGGGGCAGACAGTTCCGCACCTCCATTTCCATGTGCTCGCGGGAAAGCCTCTCGGCGAAACGCTGGTGTAAAAGCGAATATCATTAAAATTCGGTTTTGGCGAAATATGATTAAACGCCTGACGGCGGGCAGAAATGTCCGCCGTTTTTTATTAATCGGGCAGGGGGGAACGGGATATGAGAAAATTGGAGACAGCCGCGGCCGCGTTTTCATTAGCGGTCTTTGCCTCGTATTATCTCGTGCCGCCCGGTCTTTATTTCGCCTTTGCCGGGTTCTGCGCGCTTATATCGCTGGCAGCGCTGTTTCTGAAGGGCGACGCGCGCACACGCCTTATGCTAATCTGTCTTTCCGCCGCAGTTGGATTTTCGGTGAGCTATGTTTCATATCAGTACAAAACTCTGCCCGCCCGTGATTTAGCCGGAACGGAGCAGGCGGTGACCTTGAAAGTCACGGACTACCCCGAAATATATGATAACTACTCAACTGTAAATGTCAGGCTCACAGGAGAAAACTTACCGCATCTCACTGCGCTGCTGTATGCCTACGGCGACGAAATTAACGCCCTTTTGCCAGGTGACATAGTTGCAGCGAAGGTCAGATTTAAGTCTGCGGACGAGCGTTACGGCGAGGAATTTGGCGGGTATAACGC
>JASDTK010000130.1:1844-3682 GCA_041891555.1 Oscillospiraceae bacterium | reverse complement strand
CTCACGTCCCGCTTCTCGTAGCGCTTCAATGACAAGGCGGCGTTTTTCGGGACGCTTCCATTGCAGAAGGGCACGCTGAAGCTCCTTTTCACGCGGGGTCCTTGCGACATAGACGTCCTTCATCGTGCGGGGGTCAAGTCCCGTGTAGTACATACAGGTGGAGATGGTTCCGGGTGTCGGATAAAAATCCTGCACCTGCTCGGGCTGCCTTCCGCGCGACTGGAGATACTCCGCAAGCTTTACGGCGTCTGCGAGTGTGCAGCCCGGGTGTGAGCTCATGAGATAGGGCACAACATACTGTTCCTTGTCAAAGCGCTGGTTGAGGCGGGAATATTTATCCATGAAGCGCTCGTAGACTCCGATGTGAGGCTTGCCCATATAGTCCAGAACGCTGTCAATGCAGTGCTCAGGCGCTACCTTGAGCTGACCGCTGACGTGATATTTTACGAGCTCGGAAAAGAATTTGTCATTTTTGTCCTCGAGCATATAGTCAAAGCGTATGCCGCTGCGCACGAAAACCTTCTTTACGCCTGGTATCTCGCGGAGCTTCCGCAAAAGCTCAAGATAGTCCGAGTGGTCGGCATCAAGGTTTTTGCAGGGAGTCGGAGCAAGGCAGCGCTTGTTTGCGCACATGCCGTGCTCCTTCTGCATTTCGCAGGAGGGATGGCGAAAATTTGCCGTTGGTCCGCCGATGTCGGAGACATAGCCCTTCCAGAGCGGGTGGCGTGTCATGCCTTCGACCTCGCGAATGACCGATTCATGACTTCGCGAAACAACCATTCTGCCCTGATGAAAAGCGAGAGCGCAGAAATTGCAAGCGCCGAAGCAGCCCCTGTTGTGAATGACGGAAAAGCGTACCTCTTCAATTGCGGGAACGCCGCCGTCCTTTTCATACATGGGGTGGACTTCGCGGGTAAAGGGCAGCTCCGCTATTTCGTCAAGTTCCGGCATTGTGAGAGGAATTGCGGGAGGGTTTACGATGAGCGTACGGCCCTGACAGCTTTGGCAGAGAGCTCTGCCGCGAACGGCGTCGTGCTCCTCATATTCGATTCGCGTCGCGTCGGCGTAGGCTTTTCTATCTGATACCGTTTCCTCAAAGGAGGGCAGGATGATTTTTTCAAAGACACAGGAGCTTTCGTCGGAAGCGATGAAAGCGGTTCCGCGTATATCGGTGAGCTCGGAGGGGCTTATCTTGCGCTTCAGGCGTTTTGCAATCTCACGCGTTGCGTATTCGCCCATGCCGTAGACGAGCAAATCGGCTTTGGAATCAAATAGTATGCTTCTGCGAACCTTGTCGTCCCAGTAATCGTAATGAGAAAAGCGACGGAGCGAGGCCTCCAGGCCGCCGATTATTATCGGCATATCACCGCCGAAGGCTTCCCTTGCGCGGTTGGCGTAGACGATAGTTGCGCGATCGGGACGCAGACCCGCTTTTTTACCGGGCGAATAGAAATCTTCGCTTCTCGGCTTTTTTGCCGCAGTGTAATGCGCGACCATGCTGTCGAGATTGCCCGCGCCTATGAAAACGCCGAAGCGCGGTTTTCCCATAGCCTCGAAAGCAGAGGCGTCGTGCCATTTCGGCTGGGCGAGTATCGCAACCTTGAAACCCATGTTTTCAAGCACTCGCGCGATAACAACGGGCCCGAAGCTGGGATGATCGACATAGGCGTCGCCCGTGACCACAAGAAAGTCATAGCTATACCACCCGCGGGAGACCATATCCTCTTTTGAGATCGGCAGAAAATCCGTTAGTTCCATGGGTGTGCCTTTCAAGAGAATTAATAAATTGATTAAAGCTTCATTTCCATGAGCCACAGCGGGCTAATGCTTCCGCTTTC
>JASDTK010000130.1:0-1834 GCA_041891555.1 Oscillospiraceae bacterium | reverse complement strand
GTGCCGATGTGCCTGAAGCCGAATTTCTCGTAAAATCTCAGAGCAGGCTTGTTATCCTCCGAAACGTGCAGGCGCAGACTGCTTCTTCCCAGTCTGCGGTATACCGAGACCGCGTGGCCGATGAGCTGGATACCCATATTGTGCCCGCGGTAATCCGGCGTCAGGTACAGGAGACTTATCCAGCCTGCGCCCTCTCTGGACGCGCGTGAGGTGTCCAGTTCTATGATTCCCGCATATTCTTCTCCGTAAAAGGCCTTCATTAGAGAAAGGGGATTCTTTTTTACAGCTTTTTCGGCGTCGCGCAGGTAAGGCTCTTCGGAGAAGCCTTTCAGCGTTCCGTGAGCGCTTTTCCAGCTGTCGCGGTAGCTGTTTACATAGATTTCAGAGTCCGTATTTATATCCATCGGTACTATACGGAGATTTGAAAAATCCAATTTGGTGTCTTTTTTCCACCAGTCCTGACCGGAAAAGGTGCTCATGTCGGGCGGCAAATGACTGTTGTCGTTGTAGTATTCGATGCTGAGCTTTCCCCCCGAATACGTAAGCGAAGCTACGCAGGTATTGTCCCCGTGCAGTATTTGACAGATGTTTTCGGAGGAAACTTCCATTACTCCGCTCAAAAAAGAACGTATTGCCATCCCGTGACTGAACAAGGCAAGGGCCTGCCCTTCGTGCTTTTCGGCAAGCTCAGTAACGATGCCAAGCATGCGGCCTTTCAGATGTTCAAAGTGTTCTCCGCCCTCGACATCCCATTTTGCGGGATCATTCGAGAAGTAAATCATCTGCTCAGAATCGTAATAGGCGACGTTGCCCCAGGGCTTGTCCTCCCAGATACCCATGTCAACTTCCTTAAGCCGGGGCTCAATGTTAAGCGGAAGCTCATGATATTTCAAGATTGCCCCTGCCGTTTTCTGAGTGCGCTGAAGGTCGCTCGCGTAAAGAGCGTCAAGAGGAACATCACGAAAGCGCTCGGCAAGAAGAGCAATCTGCTTATGACCCTTGGGAGTTATATCGCCGTTATAATGTCCGTGTATTCGGCGGTACAGGTTGCCCTCCGCCTCCGCGTGCCGGATAAGATAGATTTTTGTCATAATGACCTCCATAGGTTGACCGCTCGGAACCGGTGTGATATATAATTAGTACATAGAAATGCACAATGATTAATCCGGTCAACATTTTCATTTAGATATATACCGTGATATTTTATAACATATATTGATTTTTAACAAGTGAGCAAAAAGCCCTTTTTCCATTCCGTTAATACGGAAAATATGATATTACGCACTATTCCCGCGTTGGTGCGTTCGGAGGTCAGAGTGAAAGTCATTCATCTAATCAGCGGCGGAGACACCGGCGGAGCAAAAACACACATACTTTATCTTATGTCGGGCATAAGCAAGAACATTGACGCGACGCTCGTGTGCTTCATGCGCGGAGAGTTTTCAGACGAGGCGGAAAGACTGGGAATACCCACCGTCGTTCTGGAAGGAAGCCTGCCCTCGGTCATGAGGCAGCTGGGGGCTATGATAAAGGACGGCGGATATGATATCATCCATTCTCACGGATCAAGAGGGAATTTCATAGCGAGTATTCTGCGGCTTTCGTGCAAAATTCCCGTGGTGTCAACTGTACACAGCGACCCGCGGCTAGATTATCTCGGCAGACCCGCGGCCGCCCTTGTTTACGGAACCCTGAACGATTATGCTCTGCACAGAGCGGATTACCTTATCGGTGTTTCGGATTCAATGAAGGAACTGCTCATAAAACGCTCTTTCCCTCCAAATGAAATATTTACGATTTATAACGGAGTTGACTTTTCGATCGAGCCTAGGGT
>JASDTK010000129.1:0-3714 GCA_041891555.1 Oscillospiraceae bacterium | reverse complement strand
GTTTTGTTTCGTCCGTGTCAACAGGCGATCTCAGAATTGCGCGGAGCTGACCTTCAAACTGCGCCTCCGACAGCTCCATAGCCTGTTTGGGCGTGACTTCAAGAGTCAGCGTCGTATATACCGGCGAATCGGCGCTTATTTTTCCATCCTTGGAGAGTACGTTATCGACAGCGAGAACATTGATATTTTCCAGAATCATCACTGTATGCGAAACCTTTGCGGAGTTGTCGGCGGTTTCATCGGACCCCGGGACAAGAAATTGTCCGATAATATCAACGCGATCCCCCGGAGCAATCATATAGGCAAGGCCGGCTGTCTCGTCAACCGATATTGATATCGCGCGCAATCCGGGCTTAACCGCGTAGGCAAGCGTTTTGCTTCCGCTTTCTCCCGTCGAAATGAGCTTTGCTCCGAGAATCTGCTCTCCGGCGAAAATCTCTGTGTTCGAGACTTTGCCGACAATCTCAGACTGGCTTGTAATCGCGCCCGAAACTACGGCTTCCGGAGAAAGCTCCGCCGTCTTAATCATTCCTGCTGTGATTTGTGTATCCGAAGGAATATCCGTCGCCGCGACAAAAACGGTCATTGTGTCGTCATCCACGGGCCGGCTCAGCGAGCTCAA
Organism: Oscillospiraceae bacterium; assembly: GCA_041891555.1. Taxonomy (GTDB): domain Bacteria; phylum Bacillota; class Clostridia; order Oscillospirales; family Oscillospiraceae; genus UBA2658. The sequence continues at coordinate 3,092 of JASDTK010000129.1, read as the reverse complement.
AAAGACGAACAGCAGCAGCGCCGTCACTGCGGCCGAGATGATAGCCAGTATCCTAACTTTTTTCACGGCACATATCCTCCCAGGAATTAATTACGCCTTCAGTTCAGCAGTTTGTTGACATAGAGTCCAAAATCCTGCCCGCTTTCCCCGGCTGAGGAATCCGGCAAGATAGTATCTTTTACATATGAGGCTTTGATGTATGAGTTGCTGCCGTTTCCTCCGCACGATTCAAGAAAAAATGCCGCGAAGGACACAATTTTGACCTGCTTTCCCGGAAGCACGTCGATTACCGGCACATATACGAGTCTTGGGCAATCGGGAAGATAACTCTCGGCGGTGCAGCCTTCCCTACATCTTGAAACGCGCGCAATGAAGCCGTCCATAGTCGGTCCCGACATATTGCCGCATTCCATATCCAGCACCTGTCCGACTTTAAGCGTGCCGCTGTAACCGTTTGAAAGAAGATTGCTGTAATCGCTTGCGCCTGCTCCTTCGATTCTCACGGCGCCAAACCAACCGCTCGCGGTGCCCGTATCAACGCCGATCAGCCCCGTGTCGGTGCTGCATTTTATTATCAGCCCCGTTGTGACTTTCGCTGCTATCGCAGCGTGCAAGCCAGCAGCCGATATACACAGCGGCACAACCCCTTTGACTCCGCCGGCAGGTGAAAGCCCCGCTGAAGAAGTACGAGTGACGGTTCCTGATCTGATGCCGAGTACTCTAATAAAGCTATATTTGACCTCCACTGTCTTCGTCGCGCTCATCCCGATAATCCGATTCGCGGAATTTCCGCTCTCATATATGGGCTCAAGGTCGTCACGCGAAAGTTCAATTTTATTCAAATAAGCATAGCTAATGGCTTCATTTTCCGCAATAGCCCAGGCAGTGGAATTTACGTTGCTTGCAGGAAGCTCCATTGACGCCGCAAGAACCGCGCTGTCCAGAGAATTCTGCAGCTTTGCTCCCTCACTGTAATATACTCCCTTATCCAAGACAAAGCCCGTAATTCCGATAAGAAGCGCCAGGAACAGGGCGGTAATCATTGAAACCGAGCCATACTGATTGATGCAGATTATTCTTAGCTGTCCGCGCATACTCACCCTTCCTTCACAGCGCCGAGCAAAGTATTATTCCAGCCTCATGGCGCATTGAGTAGTAATCGCACATTTCCCGTCCGGAAAGAGCTCCGAAATGAGTGGTGTAAGGAGACTGACGCTGCTGACAACCTTGACGGTTATTGTGTCGCCTGTTACGGACAGAGTCACAACGGGGGAATTGATTGTCGGCGCTCTCTCGATAACGATGCCCGCGGCTGCCTGCCTGTCGTCATCGGTACTGCTGTCATTATAGTGAATAGCTGTGTATCTCGCGGCTTCTCTTACCGCGTTTTGGGCCAGAAGCCGGTTTCCGAAAACCCAGCCGAAGTTCAGGATTCCGCCGAGGAGCAGCAAAAGTATCGGCAGTATCAGCGCAAATTCAACCGTGGCCTGTCCTTTTTCGCTTTTCACCCGAACATCACCGTCCCATATGTAATTTTGGGTCAGACCGACATAGCCTGTCCGCGTGTTTAAATGGTTTTAGCGTCGCTGCGCTTTTAGAGGGGCAGAAGCAGGCTCAGGCCGTTAAGCTTGAGCCCGCTTTCCCTCTCCTCCGGTTTTTTTGCCAATCAACCGAAATCTAAGCCTGTGAACATTGCAGTGATTTTGGGTCCGAGGATGCCAATTGCCGCAACAATTACTACCGCAACTAAGCCGATAATCAGACCATACTCTACCATACCCTGACCGCTTTCTTCGTTCTTGATCCAACCAAAAAATTTTTTCATTTGAAAATACCCCCTATAAAATTTTGTTTATTGATATATGTAAACACCATTCAAGATGGTATTTGCCCGAATTTAAGAACCTGCCAATAATCAATAAATAGCATATATGAGAGCGAAAACCATTCCGGTCATCATAAACGGAGCGAAAGGCACCATGGTTTTTAAGGTCAGTCTTTTTGTAAGAAGTCCCGCAAGGGTGAAGATAACGAAAACCGCGCTCATTATTACGAGCCCCGAGATTATTACGGGATATCCCAACGCAAATCCCATTGCTCCGGCGAGCTTTACATCTCCCGCGCCTACCTTGTCGAAGCCGACAAAACCGGCAACAGCGGAAAAGAGAAGCATCATCGCGGCCATGCACAGAAGCGCCGGCATTATCGCTGCAAGGCCGAACTGCACTGCCTGAAACGCAAGCCCCAGAACAATCATGATAAGCAGGAGCTCGTTGGGGATTATCCTGATTCGAATATCTACAAGCGCCGTTAGCAGGGCTGTCGAAAGAAGAACGGAAACCAACGCGGCGATAAGGAAATTATCCGTGAGAAGTCCCGAGAGAAACCAAGCGGCTGCATTAAGTACACAAAGCCCGAGCTTAGCCGGTAGCGCCGTAAAGCGCGGATCGTCATTTAGCGGCAATCCTTTCTTCCGGTACTTGTATTGGGCAAGCCTTTGCGAGATATCGGTAAGCTCATAGCCCAGAGCGGCTCCCGACAGCAGCAATATTGCTTTCAGAAAAATATCCATCAAATAATCCTGCCTTACACAAAAACTGGAGAAAAACAAAAAACCCCGTTCGGCAACCAATTGTTGCACGAACAGAGCTATAGCGCGATGCGGCTATATAAACAATTCGGCAACCGGGCTGTCATAGTCTGAGACCTTAGACCCCATGGCTTTGCGTCTTTACCTTTCGGTAAGTTTGCTATTGTCGTTGTTAAATTGTAGCTTAAAATACAAAAACTCACGTTTTTTTCAATTTAAGCGAAAATCTATGTAACTACTTAGAGGCTAACACGCGAAGATTAAGGTCTGATTAAATAATCAAAATTATTTTTTGGTAATTTGCGACAGTATTTTTCTTTTATTGACATTTCGTGAACAGCATTATAATCTTATTATATACTCAATATGATAAGGGGACAGATATGAGACTACTCTTAGTTGAGGATGATAAGTCAATATTAACCGCGACAGCAAAAGGTATTGAAAAAAACAGGTACAGCGTTGATATCTGTGACAATGGCCGCGATGCCCAGTCTATGAT
>JASDTK010000128.1:0-3797 GCA_041891555.1 Oscillospiraceae bacterium | reverse complement strand
TGCCAGCGTAAACTTTTTTGCATTAAGGGGTTGACTTCTTATAGTTAGTCACCTCGCTCGGAAGATAGCCAACCTCCCGGCGAACCTCCGGCTCATCAAAGCAGCTCTTGCCAAAAATTTTGGCGCTGCCGCTCGTGGGGTGTATCAGCCCAAGCAGAGTCCTGATTGTTGTCGATTTTCCGGCACCGTTCGGCCCGATGAAGCCGAAGATTTCACCCTGTTCAACGGTGAGGCTGACGTCGATGATGCCTCTTGCTTTTCCGTAATTCTTTGTGAGATTTTCAATTTCAATAACGTTCATTTATTCGCCCTCACTAAATTTCTATTTGTAGAATGCTTTTTTAAGCAGCTCCATGTATGCGTCAAACTCCGGCTTAACTGCGGCGATGTCAAAATTTGCTCTATACTCGGGATTGTTTTTCATCTTCTCAAGCTCATCGTTGCTGAAGCCCTGCGTTACCCAGATGATCATCTTGATAACCCGCTCCGAATCCATGCCGTTTTTTAACGCGCCTGTATCAAGGTTTATAAGGAGCCTTCTGTAGGCGTCCTCCACAATACTTTTATCTATTCTTTCAAGCTCCTGCCTGATTTCACTGCTGTCATCGAAAAACGCTTTCAGAAGAAATGCGTATAAACTTGGGTATTTTTGAATAAGCTCAATTTTTAAAAGTACTACCTGTCCCCACCGTTTCAGGATATCTGTTTCCTCATAGTTTATTCTGCCATACAGCTCATCCGCGAAAATATTAATTGTGTAGTCAATCAGGAACAGAAACAGGCCCTTTTTGTTTTCAAAATAGTGAAATATCAGGCCCTTTGAAATATTCGCATTTTTCACTATTTCGTTTGTTGAAGCATTTTTGTAGCCCTCTCTGGCAAACTCCTCCAGCGCAGCGTTTATAATTCTGTCCTTCTTCTCCGGCTCAAGATTCAAAAATTTGTCAATCAAGCGCGTCCTCTCTCTTTCCCCTCGGCTATTGACCGCTACGGTCAATATATTTATATCGCCGTTGACCACATTAGTCAATACCCCAGGCAAATAAAAATTGTATGAAAAACCGGACGGGCTTATCATGCCCGTCCGGCCATAGAAATCATATTGTTGTATTGCAATTAATCAGCGCTTAGCTTTCTGCTCCGCTACGAGATCCGCGAGAGTTATATTATCCACAACATCGCTGACAGCCTTATCAATCTTTTGCCAGACGCTGAGCGTAGCGCATTGCTCACAGCGGGCGCATTGGTTTGGTTCGTCCTCCATGCAGGCGACGGGAGCAAGATTGCCCTCAATGAGACGAAGTATCATCCCGACTGTGTATTCCTCCGCGGGTTTTGCGAGCTTATAGCCACCCTGAGCACCTCGCACACTCTTGACATAACCCGCTCTGCTCAGAACGGATATTATCTGTTCAAGATACTTTCCAGAAATCTCTTGCCGCTCCGAGATACTTTTTATGGTTATATACTGGTCCTTATCGTTCAGCGCGAGATCAAGCATGAGTCGTAGGGCGTAGCGTCCTCTGGTAGATATTTTCATACGTATACTTCCTCTTGGCGGCATATATGTGCTGGAGCCGCTCAATTCATACTATAACATATGAATAATATGAATTCAATAATAGATAGCTTGAAACATGGATTTCTTTTATTGCCTGCGGCTGTCCGCAGGCCAAAAGGGTTTTTATGACAGCAGCGCTTTTTCCAGTTCCGCGATATAGTCCGAAAGTTTTTTCTTTGTCGCTTCGCGCCCGTTCCCCAAGGCCTCAACACTTCCCGCAATGCTTTTAAGATAGTCCCAGAAAGCGGCCTTCATATTGTTTTCATCTATTGCGAGAATAACAGGCGGCGCCGCGGTTTTGGCAACAATAGCGCCGACATCTTCACTCACATATACCATATAGCTTTCTTCTGAGGAGCTCGCTGTCAGCTTGATACGGAAATTCTCGTATTTGACGAACAGCAGCAAAAGGTTTTTAAGGTGCTGTGCGTATTCCTCCGCCGTATAAAAAACAGTTTGGCCGGCGAGCATATCCGAAAACGAGACCTTGACCTTGCCCTCAGCTAATGCTTGAAGCTCCGGAAGCGCAACGATTTCTATGAATGCGTGTGCCTGGAGGTTTTTCTCAAACAGCGCGACTCTTTCCTTCTGATATTCGGAGAAGCCCTGATCTGTGCCCTCAAGCCGCGACGCTACGGAAGCAAAGGTGTTTTCCGGCATGGTAACGAGAGACAGCGAGTCGGTCTTTATTATCGCGTCGCTCTGTATATTTTCAAATTCGCTGAGCGCATCAAAATAGGCTTTTTCGTCCTTTGTGGTGAAAACGCGCATGAGCGGTCTGCACATGCTCAGATATTCGAGAAATTCCCGCTCGTATGACGCGACGGCGCTCCTGTCCCTTAAAAGTACATTCGCAGCCTGATCTCTCATAGCTCCGACGGAAGTGGATATGACCGCAGCGACATTCGGCGAGATAAACAGCGTACGCTTAAAAACCCCGTCACGTTTTTTGGGATAATAGTAGGGCTCTATAGAGCCGAACATGTACAGAGGCATCCACTGGCCTAAAGCGCTCATCATCTCATCCAGATCGCGGCTTACGGTATGTATAATCTTTATCGATCCGCCCTTGGAGAGAAACTGCGCCATCAGAAAGGCCCATTGCACAGCGAAGTCGCGGTCGTCTGCCATCCAGTCGGTTGCCTCATCGCTGAATAAGAGAAGTGTCTGCGGTTTGTCCCTGGCTATGACCGTAGACAAAAAATTGATTACGGCGAGGCGTTTGCCCTTAATCCCGAAATATACGTCGGTGCTGCTTCCGGCATTTTCAACAGGCAGTCCCACCTGGTCTGCGGCAGCCGATAGCGCATGCTTGTTTTTTATTTTAGCGAAACCCGAAAGAAAGCTCTCCACGGTGTTGTTGTCATTTCGGTCCCCCGAAAGCAGCCACCTTGCGATAGAGTCCGAAAGCTTTTTTTCATCGCAGGAGAGATAGTCAAGGCTCAGCGCCTCTGCAAGCGCCCTCTGCTGATAATCTCGCTCGCAGTGCCGTGTAAAATATGACGCCATTGCTGTTATGCAGGCCTCATTTTTTAGCGCGCGCCGCTCTCCCCTGCGCAGTCTGCTTATGTGCGAGGGGTCAAGCTTGATATTGAGAGCCAAGGCACTGTTGGTGGTATTCGTCAAATCCATCAAAAAATTAAGTTTCTCTGAAAACAGCAACGCAATCCCTCCCGTTTTCGCCTATTTTTCACCATTATACCAGATTAATGATGTAATAAGCAAGAATTTGTCACATTTTGTGTCAAATGTTTTTTGTCATTGTCAAATATCGTCGCGGGATATATATTAAAGAATTTTCATATATAATGATAATTAAAATACTAACTTTTACAACTCCCCACCCTATACTTCTATCATAAGCCCAGTCTCCACCACTAACAGCGCAAAAGCCCTGCGGCCAAAATGACCGCAGGGTTTTTGTCTTGACCGAGGCTACAGAGTTTTCACAGCTTTATTCCTGTGCGCTCTGAAAAGCTCCGCAAAAGCCGCGCCGCCCAGAACGAGCAGAGCGCCGACGAGCTGGATTAAGGTCAGGCGCTCGTGCAGCAATAGAGCTGAAAAACCTAATGCCGACAGAGGCTCGAGATAACCGCAGATTGCGACCGAATGAGCATGCAAAACTTGGATTGACGAGAAATACAAATAGCAGCCTATGCCAGTGTTGACGACACCCAGGAAAAGAATCGGTATGAGGCTGTCCTTTGGAACAGAAAGTACGGTTCCGTCTTTTATC
>JASDTK010000127.1:2379-3822 GCA_041891555.1 Oscillospiraceae bacterium | reverse complement strand
ATGCTCCATGCGGCGGGGATGGACATGACCCCGGAGGTTTTCACAGCCTATACCATCGTCAAGCCCTGCGCCATGCTTTTGCTGGCGATCCCGTGCCTGATTGTATTTCCTCTGTTGGCGCTGGTGGTCGTGGTGCTTGCCATTCTGACCTATTTCAAGGAATCCCGCAAGGCGGAGGAAAAGGTATCTGAGCGCCGCGACAAGATTGAATCGGAGCTGCCGCGCTTTGTGGCCACCATCGAGCAGGAGCTGGCCTCCAGCCGTGATGTGCTGACGATCCTCGAAAACTATAAGAATCACGCCGGTGCGGAGTTTGCCGCGGAGTTGGACATCCTCACGGCGGATATGCGCTCATCCTCCTACGAGGCGGCGCTGGTTCGGTTTGAGGGCAGGATTGCCTCGCCCATGCTCTCAGACATTACCCGAGGACTCATCGGCGTGCTGCGCGGCGACGACGGGCGGCTCTATTTCCAGATGCTCAGCCACGACCTGAAACAGCAGGAGCTTCAGCGGCTCAAGGCAAAGGCGGCCAAGATCCCGCCCAAAATTCGCGTGTTCAGCTTTATCATGCTGGCCTGCTTCATGCTGACCTATATCGTCGTTCTCGCCATGGTTATACTCGACTCCATGGCGCTGCTGTTTTAAGGGGGTGGAGACTGTGACAAATCAGGAGATCAAGGACGAAATCTTTGAAAGGCTCGAAACCGAGTGGGGCGAATACGAGGATCAGCTTCTCAAACTTTCGCCCGGCCAGCTCATTGGGCGGGCTGAAGAAATCGCGGCCATGAGTTTCTGCCACAATTGGCTGGTCGCGAATGCGTTTAACGGTCAAAACATGGATCAACTCGAATACCTGCTGCGCTTTGAAAAGCCGTTGGCTCTTGTCTGTGAGCAATGGCAGGACGCGCAGAATGTGGATTACAGCGCAGATTTCTCTCGTATTCTGACTGATATCTCTGAGGGTGATCTGGAACAGGACTATCCATTGATGCCGGATTGCCCTTCGCCCGAAAGGGGGCAAACCATGTGCTGAAAAAGCTGAAAGCCGGAAATTCCGGCGAGGGCTATATCGACGTGGTAGTGCTGATCCTCTGCGCTATGCTGGTCATCGCCCTTGCGGTCAAGGTGCTGCCGGTCTTTGTGGCAAAACACAATCTGGACACCTATGCCGCAGAGCTGGTGCGGGAGGCCGAGATCACCGGGCAGGTAGGCAGCGAAACCAGCATCAGAGCAACCATTCTATCGGAACGACTCGGCATCTCTCCGGACATTGCATGGTCGAGAACCGGACACATCCAGCTCAATGAGGAAGTGACGGTCACCGTTACGCTGAATATGGACATCGGTTTCGGCGGCATCGGAGCCTTTCCCGTGGAGCTGGTGGCGCAGGCAACGGGCAAAAGCGAGGTGTATTGGAAATGAGCAAGGTCACACCATATCCGC
>JASDTK010000127.1:0-2369 GCA_041891555.1 Oscillospiraceae bacterium | reverse complement strand
TTGTCAAGTGCGCCAAAGGCTTAATCCACAAGTCAAAAAAGCAGCCTTCACAAAAGAGCGGCCGCAAGCACCTGATGCTGAAAGGCAAACCCGGCGATGGATTTCCCATGACCATTTCCGTGACGCTTTGCCTGCTGCTCATCTTCTGCGGCATCTCCGAGTATTTCCGCGTGACCATCATAGCCCAAGGCGTCCGCGACGCCGTGCAGGAGTCGGTCATCAGTACCATCAACGACAACTTCAACGATGTTTACCACGCCGTGCGGGAGGGCTATGCGGCGGGATACTCGCCCACCGAGGATGGGGCATGGGAGGAAAGCATCGACACCGGCAACATCTACGCCCAGCTTGCGGCAACGCTTGGCCTGACATCCACCGGCAACGGCTACGCCAGCTATGCGGGGGAAGAATTGGAATACACGATTTCGGAGCTTACCGTGACGCTCTCCAATAACGGTCTTGCCAGCGGTGAGAGCGAGGGCTATCTGGCAAACGCGACGCTGGTTCTGGAGATCCCAACCGGCTTTGCGGGACGGATTCTGCCGCCCGTTCGGGTGCTGCTTCGGGTACAGGCAAAGTATATTCCCAAGTTCTGAAAAACTTTGCAAATTCAATAGACTTCCGCACTCTTCTGTGACCATCTAAGTTTTGTCAAGAATTATTTTTGACAGAGCTGAATCAAAAAAGCGCATGACAAAACAGAGCCTTACAAGTGAAATTTTTGAAAGGCTCTTGAAAGGAAACAACTAAATTGTTATGCTATTGGAATAAAGAGTTCTGATTGCACATCGCAAACAGAATACGCAGCAGCTTGGTGGAACAGGCTGCCACACAAGCGTGGTGATGTTTGCCTTCACCACGCTTTTTTTCGTAGTAAAGACGGATCGGGTTGTCCGGATAGGTTCGCTTCGTTACCATCAGGATTGACATGATGGCATTAAACAGAATTTTCCTCGAGAGCCGATTACCACGCTTGGAAATCGGACCATGGTAATTGATGCTCTTACCAGACTGGATAATGGTAGGATCAAGGCCGCAGGCCGCTGTAAGCTTCTTCACATTGGAAAAACGACGAATGTCTTTCATCTCCGCTATGAGCAACGCGGCAGTGAGTGGACCGATGCCGGGGACGGAGATGTAGATAGTGAAAGCCTCTGTTGCCTGTGCCAGATCTATCAGCCGTGCCTTTAGCTGATCAATATACGCCTCCTGCTCCGCAAGCTTCTTTGTGATATCGGTGAGGCAACGCACGGTTTCAGAGTCCTCCGTAACGGCAGGAAAGCTATCCTGTAGGGTCAGCTTAATCAGTTCGGCCTTACGGCGGTAATAGTTCGGGTGACGTTTATGGACTGAGCCAAGGCAGGATGCCAGCGCATCCACTCGCTTTTGCTTAACCATGTCGCAATGAGGGTAGCAGCCTATAAAATGCAATGCCGTTGGACTGTAAATGGAGTTGTCTTTGAAAATGCGGATGTACTCAGGACAGGTTAACGATAAAAGCTGCTTAAAGCGGTTCTTCGTTCGATTCTGCCCTTCCTGCACATGGTTCAGATGCCGAGAGATCGCTTGCAGCTCATGGTAAAGCTGCTCGTGGCTGTTCTGCTGGTTGTAATCGTTGTGGAAGAATATGTTCGCCAGGTTAAGGCAATCCTCCCGATCCGTCTTTGTCTTACGCAGATTGCGCTTGTTTTCTTTCGAAATGATTGGATTCAGGATAATAATCTCATACCCTGTATACTCACGAAAAAACCGTTCAACGGGTAAATGGTAAATGGAAGTGGACTCCATGATGATATGGATATCTGTTTCATCAAGCGCCAACAGCACATCAAGCACAGCCTGAAACCCAGATATACTGTGCCCATATTCCGTTGGCGGCAGCACCAATTCTCCCACCTGGGAAAGAACACAGAACATGGATTTTGATTCGGCTACATCAATCGCAAGGCAGTATTGCAATGATATCGCTCCTTTCATCTTTTACAGTTGCGACATCCTGCCTATCTGCTCTTGTTCATGCGGTTTATATGGATTCAGAGACCCAACCATCTAAAACTAAAATGTCAGATAAGTAGATGAACGGCTGGTCACAAAAGTGGATTCTACGACCCATGGTAGGGTTTAGCCTGATCACAACTTACGTCTCATTATATCCCGCCCTAATTATGTACGAAATATGTTGTAGACTTCTTAGATCATACATGGTAGGGTGCGAATTAGAGGGATATCCACAGAGAAATGAAAAAGGAGGCAAAACTCTATGAAAGATAAGACGAAAAGGACGCTGCTGATCGCGTCAGGCGTGGTCGTATGCGTGGCGCTGACCGTGGTGATCGCCAGCCGATTCAACCGTCCGACTGCCGTTGATC
>JASDTK010000126.1:0-3824 GCA_041891555.1 Oscillospiraceae bacterium | reverse complement strand
CCCTATACCACTCTGTGGAACCCGGTTAACGGTTTAAGCTCGATAGTATAGGTCCTGCCTCCCGTAAAGCTGATTGACGTATAATACAAGCCCGAATGTTCAGTCTGTCCTCCTGTTGAACGGTTAAACGAAATATTCAGAGGCGTAGCCGCAGTAAGCACTGTCGTGGTTTCCGTGTTGGAGTCGGTGGGTTTCGTCGTATATGAGACATCAATTCCGTTCCGCTCGAAGGTGTCGGTGCTTACGTTGCCGTTCTCATAATAATTGCAGACTATATTCGTGCCGTCAAGCAAAATTGTGAGCTTGACGTCTCCCGTTCTTCCGAGGCAGCCGGCCCTGCACTTGGAAATGAGTGAATCGACCGAAACTGCCAGCCTTTCGGTCCTTGCGGAGCTGGAAGTGGAAATGGATATGGTAGCTATGGCCGCAACTATGCCAATAATCACCATTACCGCAATGAGCTCTATCAGAGTAAAGCCCTTGTCGTTACGTTTCACGCCGCCACCTCCGTTTCCAAAATCAGTATATCAGTTTTTGAGCCAATTTTCGTAATATACGAGTGAGTCGAGGTTCCAAAGATCTTCGGAAGCGTTCGAACCGCCTTCAATCTGCGCGCTGTTGTTGATGAAATCCGAGAGCTTGTAAGTCTTAGTTCCAACCGTGCAGGTTGAATTGAGGATATCCGAAGTAAGCGGGTCACCGGTCACATCTGTGTTGACTGTAACGTTGCCTCCTGAAATTACAATGCCCAAAAAGCCCCTGACTCCGTCATGGGTGCTGTTATTTATGAGCGCAACATCGCCGGAGGCGATTATCAGTCGCAATGAGGTCGGCGAGGACACGTCATAGTCATAGCCGCCGTTTGACACGACAGCAACCACATCGTCGCCGCTTTTGAATTCGAGAGTCGTACCGCTGGGGAGCTTTGACATTGCGACCGTGTTTACGAAAACAAGATAGGATGACTGCATTTTGTTATAGAGCAGCTGAGCGCCGGCAGCATAGACGCTGTCGCTTGCCGGGTTCAGAGTAAGCTTATCATCCGTCGTTGTCGCAGTGGAATTATCCTCCACATAAAACGTGTTGCCGGCGGTGTTTATCTTTGCGTTGTCCGATTTGTCGCTGAGATTTATTAAATAAAGGTTCAAATACTGTTCAATCTTTGCAGGGTCGGCAGCGAAGTAGTCTTTGAAATACTCGTTGGCGTAATCTCTGCTGCTGAAGACTATGAATGCGTATACGATCTTCCAGTCAGAGTCGATATTTTTGTATAGCGTCTCTACCGTACCTTTGCCACTTATATAATCACCGAGGGTCTTGGCGTCATCACCGGTACCCCAGAGAACAGTGTTAAGATCCACAGTCGGAGTCATGTCCGTTTTTGATGCCGTACTCGGGAAAGCGCAGGGGTTTGATGAGAAATTGCTTATGCATTTAATCGGAACGAGATAGGCTAGCTGATCGCTTTTTACAGAAAGAGATTCTCCCATTGGGATAGCGTCGCTGTATGAATTGTTAACGGTGTCAAAGTCGTACTGACTGGACGTGTTAATAAAACTGACGCCCGCAAGCGAGAGCTTTGAAAGTCCGCTGATGTCCAGCGCGCAGTTTCTTCCATTGATGAGAATAGAGCTACTTTTTTCGGAGTTGTCAGTACTGTCGCCGAAGCCAAAGTATGTTCCCTGGAGGGTGGCGGATGCGCCGTTTTCCTTGAGTGTCAGATCGTTTGCAGTAAAAACGCTTCCGTTCAGGGTCACACTGCCGAAATTCCCGACGTCAATCTTGTCGGTCCAAAGCTGGTTGTCGGGGGAGTTGAAATTCAGTGCCCCAGATTCGTCAACGGAGATGGTTCCCTTGCAAATAATATCACCGCCTGAAAGGCCGAGCTTGTATTCGCTGTCTTTCACGTTGATTCCGCCCGCACCGGCAAACACGCTGCCTTTAATACTGACGTCTCTGTTGACGCCCGTCTCTAACCCATGTATCAAAGCGGTATTCGCAATAATTGCGTAGTTGTTTATGCTGGAGGTAACGGAAGAGCTAGCAAAAAAGTAGGGCATCGTGATGGTTATATCGGTCGTGATGTTCGATTCGTAGCCATCTTTCACATATTTGACGCTGAGCGAATTCAGCGATATAGAGCTTAATATCTGGCTTGAATAGGCCCTTGACGTGCTGCCTGCGCCTGTGACGATTGAATTTCCCTGCAACTGAGCATCAATTAAGGTTCCCAGCGCATTGGCATCGTAGCCGGTGATAATCGTATTACCATAGGTATCGGTACCCAGAGTGAAAACACCGACCGTGCTCCCTCCGACCGTGACCGTCTTAGACGTTAGCTGGGCGATTATCTTGTTGTTGAAGTCCTCCTGCGGATCGTAATCAGATGCATGCGTACCAACATAGTCTGTGAGAACCTGTGTATAGGCCGTAACAATCGATTCGGAAAGCAGCGTCTGAACGCCGAGACGAATATCGTCCATCGCCGAACTGGCGTCGTAAAAGTTCTCTTTGTCGCCGCGTTGGGTAATTTCGACCGAATATCCGGTATATGCGGCAAAAAGGAGAGCCATACCGAGAGCCATGATGAACACCATAGATATTACGACAGTTACAATAGCGCTGCCATCGTTGTTTGCTGCTATGCGCTTTTCAGGCTTCATATTTCGCATTTCGGCGGCCTCCTTTCGTTTGAGATCAGTAATTGAGTCTTGTCGAGTTCATTTCAATCAACGGCGTACCGAAAAAACCTGAGCCGCTATTAAACAGCTTAATACTGACGTCAAATTTTCGGCTTAGCTCCTTCGTTTCGGCAAGATAGCCCGAAACGGTCAGCGTTCTTCTGTAAAGCGCATCCCTTGACGCGCGGTAAGTTACGTTGCCGGTCGGAAGGTTCGTGAAAATGAGCTTGTTCACAGGTTCGTTTCCGCTGAAATTCTGGTATTTATACCAGATAACAGCCTTGTATCCCACAGGCAGTGAATTCTTATTGGTGTTTACAATAAAGAAGTTTACGTCCGAACCTGTTGAGTTGTTTATCACAAGCGTTTCACTTAAAACGTTGCTCTTGTAATATGCATCATAAAACAGGAATACGGAAAAAACCGGACCTGCAGAGTCAACAACTGAAGCAACACTTGCGGAGCTCTGTTCGGAATAGGCAAAGTAATAAGTGTATGATTTACTATTAAAGGTATAGGGGATTGAAGCGGAGTAATCAAACGAGACAAGCACCTTGTATGTGTCCGTTGTAGAATCTATGGTTTTTGTCACAGTGAAATTCACGGCGCGCGTGAGTTTATTAACGTTCAGGGTACTGACATCTGAAACCAAATCGCCGCATTCCGCGAGCAAGGCGTTTACGGCGTTTTCATCCGCCTTGGTCATGTCAAGAATTGCGTCCATTTGGTTACCGACGACGACGGCTTTACTGTTTGCGGGTTCGCTCGCGGCTGAATCGTCAGGCACGGTGAGCGTTATAAGCGCATCGAAAGAACGATTTCCATAAGTATAATTTGGTATTCCGACGTAATAGGTCTTTGGCAGACCGGATACCGCAGGCGCGACGCTCCCGACTGAGGTATAGGTCGTTCCGCTGAGAGTATAGAAGTTTGCGCCGGGTGCGACCGCACTTGCGTTTGAAAGGATAAGGTCGGCGTCCGTCCCCTGGATTTGTTCGGAAAGATTCTGCGCCGCCTCCGTCACCTCGCCGTATTCCCGGCTTCTGCGCTCCGTGTTGGCTCCGGTAACGAAGGTATGGAGCAGAGGCACCGTAATGATGCCGAGTATAACGACACCGATAAGAAGCTCGATGAGGGTAAAGC
>JASDTK010000125.1:23268-24722 GCA_041891555.1 Oscillospiraceae bacterium | reverse complement strand
TTTTGGTGTCTGTTGGGCCAATTGTTGTCAGCATCTGTTTCTAAAATGTAAAAAGTACTGTCAGTATCTGCCGGGTTCGAATTCCGAGGCGTTCCACATCACGAGAAGAAGTCCGTTTTTAACCGATACGCAAGAAGGAATCCCCGTAAACTCGTTGCTGACGCCTATTGGATAATCATCAGTAAGCGTATGGTCGGTGAGCGGATATTTTAAGCCCGTGAGCGTCACGCCCTCTGCCCTGCTTCCGTGACAGAAAACGGAAATTGTACCTTCCATACCGCCGTCAAAAGAAATTGAGTCGTTTTTTATGACGGTACAGACGCATCCGCGTCCGACAAGATATGCCCGCGTACCGCTGTTCGCGATAAAAGCAAGCGTCTGTATATTTGCGTATTCATGATCGAGCCTGCTGCCGAGTCCGCCATAAATAATAATTGTCCTCGCACCGCGCGCAAGCGCTTCGCGCACGGCAAGCAGCATATCAGTATCATCTTTCTCGGGCTTATGCGAAACTACGTTTTCGCCCAAGGGAATCTCGCCCAGAGAATCAAAATCACCGACTATAAGGTCGGCTGTGATAGCCTCCGCTCTGAGTGTCTTAAGTCCCGCGTCGGCGGCAATTACGAAAGCACCGTCCGGGACAACAAGCCTTGTGCCGCTCATGTCCCCTGCCCCAATTATGCAGAATACCCCGCTCATCTGAGTAATATATCCTCTGTCTGACGGAGCTGTTCGGGTGTGTTGACGCCGATTATCTCATAACCAAGCTCTCTGAAGCAGACGCCGATTGTATAGCCTTTTTTCTTTAAAAGCAGCGGCGCATCCGTCAGGTAGTATTCACCCTGCGAATTGTCGCGTCTGAGCTCCGAGAGCACACCGCGAAGCGCAGTCGCATCGAAAACATATACCCCGCTGTTGAGCTCTTTTATGCTTTTCTGTTCCAACGTTGCGTCTCTGTCCTCGACCATACCGCAGAAATCGCCGTTTGCGTCACGCAAAATGCGTCCGTAAGGCAGGTTCATCTCGCTGGTTCCGCTCAGTATTGTGCAGACATTATCGGACGTGTTATGGGTCTCAACCAGCGCGCGATAGGTTTCGCGCTTAATAAGAGGCATATCGCCGCAGCACACAAGAAGCTGACCGTCATAGCCGTCAAGCTGCGAAAACGCTGACATAACTGCGTGCCCCGTTCCAAGCTGTTCCGTCTGCTCCGCAAAAGCATATCCGGGAAAGGCATTAATAACGCTGTCCTTTTGATATCCCACGACAATAACACAATCCTTTTTCGGAACAAAATCCAGAGCCGATAGTACATGCGCCAGAAGCGGTCTGCCGGCCGCAACACGCATGACCTTGGGAAGAGTAATTCCCTCGGTCTGCAGCCTTGTGCCTTTTCCGGCGGCGAGTATAACAGCCTTTAAATCATTTTTGTTCATGAATGACCCCCGATACTT
>JASDTK010000125.1:15635-23258 GCA_041891555.1 Oscillospiraceae bacterium | reverse complement strand
CCATCGTTTCCCGAAGAGGCATAAGCGTGATGTGATGTGATGAGGCATACGAAAGAATACCCGAAACAAAGCTGTCGGTATCCTCGGTAATTGTGATAATGACTGAAGTATATCCGGTAATATCTTCAAGTTTTGATGTGACATCCGTTGAGTGCTTGGTGGCCACTGATATTATAATCGCGGGATTAAAATATGCGTATCCGCTGCTGTCGGCATAGGCCTTTGTGCTCTCCGCCTCCGTAGAGGCAGCGTATATCAGCATCGGTCTTTCCTGCGCGGCTTCAAATATCAGATCGGAAGCACGCAGGCAAGTTTCCTCGGGCGAAGCGCTGCAGTAGATACCGATACTGTGGCCCGAGCCACAGATACGTCTTATTATATCGGGTGACGCGGCTACCTCATCCGCTGTTACAAAAAAGCACGCTTTTGCCGCGTAGTTGTCAAGACTATTCAGCAGTTTATCGCTCGGCAGGCCGATAAAGCTCAGAGAAACGCTGGCTCCCTGTATCTCGGAGCCACTTGTTACAGGCAGGGAAGGAGTGGGTGAAGCGGGAGCGTTCGTGCCGTAATACTCGTTATATTTGGTACGCATCTGATTAGTCGCTGCATTTAAAAACAGAGAATCCGTAAGAACTTCTCCGCCGTTTTTTATTCTTAGAATATCGCCATAGCCGTCGCCGGTAATATAAGAACAATACAAGCCAAAATAGTTACAAATCCATACGGCAGGCACATATACCTGACCGTTTTTGAATGTTGCCGAAACGGAATATGGATTTAAATCACTGTCATAGCTGTTGCCGGAGCTTAGCTCAAAATAAATCTGTTTGTTAGAGTTATAGAGCAGCGCTGTCGAATTGGATTCAAAATAGTTGTTATAAACGCCGAATGTTGCGAACACCTTGGCGGGTACGTATGCGATGCCGCCGACGAAGGCTGTCATAGAACCGAGGTCAAGCAGGTTGTCATTCGTGGCGGTAAAGCACAGGCCCGAACTGTCGGCGTTCGCTGTCTGAATAAACGGTGCCAAAAACAGTATCACCAGTATAACGGCAATTATTTTTCGTTTCATGGCTCCCTCCGTGAGAATAGCTCAAGCTAATTAATGATAAGTACAAGGCAAAATCCCGTAATCAAATGAACTGTTAATTATTTTACCACAACTTGTCCGTTCAGGCAAGCAAACAGAAATCGAAAAACGAAATATTGCATCCTAAACGGGGGAATTTGGTGTTGACAAAGTTTAATTTACATTGTACAATAGCAAAGCGCTTGTGGCCCAGTAGTTCAGTTGGTTAGAACGCCAGCCTGTCACGCTGGAGGTCGACGGTTCGAGCCCGTTCTGGGTCGCCATAAATGCATCTATAGCTCAGTCGGCAGAGCGCGTCCTTGGTAAGGACGAGGTCTCCAGTTCGAATCTGGATAGATGCTCCATAAGAAAAGCCCTGTAGTCTCAATGATTACAGGGCTTTTTATTGTAATTTATTACTGATATTCGTCTTCAAAGCTGGCGCAGTCGCTAGTGAAATCGAACAGTTCCTCATTACCCTTGCTGAACCGGTAACGAACACAGCTCGATATACTCTCGCGTATACGCCGGGTCATACTGCCCCGAACCGGAGCCTTTAGCAACTCACTGGCTCCCGCTTTTAGCTGAGCCGTAAAAGTATAATCTCCTTGACGCACAATCGCAATACCTCTGCCTATAAAAACGGGTCTTGCCCCAAGATAGGTCGAAATTCTATACTCCTGTCCCCTAAAGTATATAATTCCGATTATACCTGTGAAGCTGCCGCCTAATAATGGAATATCGGCGGCGGAGAGCATGAGGGAAATATCCTCGTGCAGACACTGTGACCAGATGTATCGCTTTGGGAAGGAGCGCCCTCTGTCTCCTTCAATGTATCCTGTTCCCTCTTCGAAATTAATCCGCCCACCGTTAAAAACGATGGCTCCGGAAACGTCGTGCCTGACACTTAGCACACTGTGGCGGCACTCCATAAACGGTACAAATCTAAACGGACCCATAATGTCGTATTTCGGACGCGTCAGAGCTGAGAATTTGAGATCACCGATCAAATCAATTCCCTCATCATGGACATCCAAATGAATACCATCCAGAGAAAAGTGATTATTCCCGATTGCAAAAGAAGCCTCCTGCCTTTTCAGCTCTGCGGAAGCAATCGGGTAAGAGACGCTGAAAGCCTTATTCTCCGCCACTATTTGCAGCGACGCCGTCCTGCCGTCTTTATCCGTATGCAGCGCCGGAATAAACGCAATAGCACATTCCTCTGTCTGCTGCTTGAAATATAAGCCTTCGAAATAATTTTTCATCTTTACGCCTCCACACCCTGATTATTATGTCCGGCGAAAGCGCTATGATGAAAATGAGAGATAAATTGGCGTTACAAATTGAATTACGCTTTAGTTTTTTGGATAATACCTCTCAAGCCACGATAACTCGGAACGAGCCTCATTGCCTTCGTACCAGCCCTTTTCAAAGAGCCTGTAAATTCTTTGGAAATACTCCTCATACATCTTCCCTACCCTATCCATTGAGTAGTTGTTTTCCGCCCACTCACGGCAGAGGGCCGGCCTGATACGATGTATATTTTTGACCGCCCAGCAGAATTCTTCAAAAACTCTGCATCTGTAGCCGGTCACTCCGTGGAGAACGGTTTCGGGAAACGCGCCCCAGTCGGTTGTGATAACCGGCGTTCCGCAC
Source organism: Oscillospiraceae bacterium (assembly GCA_041891555.1). GTDB lineage: Bacteria > Bacillota > Clostridia > Oscillospirales > Oscillospiraceae > UBA2658. The sequence continues at coordinate 20,533 of JASDTK010000125.1, read as the reverse complement.
AACTGTGCCTCGACGTTCACGCCGCCGAAGGGCTCAAGATAGTAGGTTGGCATGAGCACGGCTTTGGCGTTGCTCAGAAGCTCCGCTCTTTCCTCCGGCCCTACGGCGGGCCTATAAACTATGTGCTTTTCGTTTCCCAGAGAGAGCCCTTCTATAGGATCATCCAGCGAGCCCTGTCCACTATGTACAACTGATTACCCGTGTATTTGGCGACTTCAGAGGCTGCCTGAACCCCCTTTCTGCTTATGATTCGTCCGAAATACAACAAATAATCCTGCTTCTGAGCCTTGAATGGAAAATCGGCAGGATCAAAATAGTTCGGTATAACTGCGTCATACCAGGCTCCGTCTTCGATATGCATTAGGCCATAGATATAATGCATCCATGCGTATGATTCAAAAACGCGATGTGATGAAAAAACTCCGGTGTAGCCTATGCCCGGCTCAATTGTAATCAGATTCACGGCGTCCGCAATCGGTTTCTGATTTGCTCCCATAGGGCAAAGCAGAATATCTCTGTCCTGCCTGTTTTCGATAATCGCGGTTATCGCGCTGCCGTTAAAAAGCTGATGCGCAAAATCGTTTGGATTCATCTTAAAGAAACTGGTCGTTCTGTCATAGTCACCATAGGTCTTTTTCAGAATATCCTGTGATAAAACCGGAATAAAGCGATCACAGTTGAGCTCTGAGCCTTCCACACCATAGAAATATACCGTGTGACCGTTCTTTTTCAACATGTCGGCAAGCTTTATTATTTTTTGAGTATAGGCGCAGGAAGAATTTCTTCTGTGTGTTTCGAGATGTGCAAGTCCGAGCAGATGGAATCGCAGCTTAGGCATCTAAAACTCCCCTTTAATTGAATATGTGCCGGTTTGTATTACTATATGATAATTTTCTATGAAAATATGGGTACCGACGATGATCGGCACCCAAATATATAATTAAATACATTAAACCGTAAAGAAAACCGTCACGGATATTCCGCCGTTGAGGGATGTGACTGTAGCGCTTGTAGTTATCTGTACAGACAGCAGGCTGCAGGATGTTACACTTGCAGAACCAGACGCAGCAGCGCAGCAGGTAGGCGGATTAGGACCTGTGACAGTGACTGAAACACCTGTACTTACAGGTGCAGTAAAGCCGCACGGGCTTGTAAAGGCCGTAGCCGTTACCGTTTCACCTGAGGCCAGAAGATTGTCTCTGATATTAAGGACAATGCCTGTGATTGTCGCATTAACCGGTATTACAACTGAGCTACGCGCAAACAAAGGAGCTGCAGAAACCGATCCCAGTCCAATCCAGTTGCCATCGACAACCGGCAAAGCAGTAGCTAAAAACAGTGTCAGACCACCGGGTCCGGTTGCTCCTGTCGCTCCGGTTGGGCCTGTAGGTCCTGTCGCACCTGTCGCGCCGGTTGGACCCGTAGCTCCCGTGGCTCCTGTTGCTCCCGTCGGACCTGTAGGTCCGGTTGGACCTGTTGCGCCTGTTGCTCCGGTAGCACCGGTTGCGCCTGTTGCTCCGGTTGGGCCCGTAGGTCCGGTTGCGCCCGTGGCTCCTGTTGCTCCGGTAGCTCCGGTTGCGCCTACTCCACCTGTGGCTCCGGTTGCTCCGGTAGGTCCGATTGCTCCGGTTGCGCCTATTCCGCCTGTGGCTCCGGTTGGTCCTGTAGGTCCGGTTGCTCCGGTTGCACCCGTAGGTCCGGTTGCTCCCGTGGCTCCGGTTGCGCCGACTCCGCCTGTTGCGCCTGTAGGACCTGTGGGTCCTGTTGCGCCCGTGGCTCCGGTTGCACCTGCTGCACCGGTGGGTCCGGTCGCTCCCGTGGCTCCGGTAGGACCGGTTTCACCCGCAGGTCCGCTTGGCCCTGTCGGACCGGTCGGGCCTGTCGGGCCGCAGTTTACGATAACGTTGCAGCCACCCCTATCGAGACTCCGGCCGCAGCCCATACTGTTGTTAGCGTAATTCCAAACTTTCATGTTTTCGCTTGTGCCTTCAGTTTCGCTGTTTGGCTTCTTGTAGTTACGATTCATAAGCTGTATCAACACCTCCTTTCAACATCATATTATGGAAGTATTTCAGATGTGTGCCGTCTATCGTATGGACAATTTCAGAAAAAACATAAGTAAGTCCAGTAACCGTGATTTTTAAGAGTTTGAGAAAGCAATATAGAAAAAACAAATTATATAATTACATATTATTATAATGAAAGACTCAGGCATATGAGCGTATCACGAGAAAGCCCGAACCCAAAAATAAGGGTCCGGGCTTTCTCAGGAACAAACTGCTTTTGATAAGATTTTTCAGGTGATTTAGGCTTCCGGCGACGCTGCTAAACAGAACTGAAATCCTCAGGCCTGTCAAGGTCAAAAAGCTCCCGGGGATTTACCTCATAATAAAAAACCTTTTCGGGATGCCTGGTTATGAGCTGCTTACCGCCTTTGTCACCCTCAAGCGCCATGAGTTCAGGCAGATAGACGCGATTAAAAATTACAGGGTTTCCCGAAACGGAACCATCACTCACACAGCCGATTGGCTTCTCGCTCATAAAAAAGCGCCTGATAAAATCAATCGTTGAATCCGTCTTTAGATACGGCTGATCCGCGACAAAAAATGCGTAATTGTCGAATTCCGGCAAGTTTTCTATTCCCAGCTTTATCGATGCCGTAATCCCCTTTTCGCTGTTCGGATTATATACGGCAACTGCCTCGTATTGCTCTGCCGCGCTTAGAATTTCAGCATATTGGCTCACAACGGCGAGTTTTACAATGAAGTCATTTTTAAGCTCATCAATCGCAGCCGCGAGACTCGAAAGCGCGTAAGTAAATAAGGGTTTTCCGTCGAGCGGATACAGGAGCTTATTAGACCCGAAACGGCGTCCGAAGCCCGAAGCCATGAAAACGATACCAAGCGTCATATTTTAGTTCTCCTCAAAACGGCAGCATAGTTGAGACGATTCCCCTTTCGGGTTTCAGCTCATCTATTATTTTTTTGCCGATATCTGAAAGCGCTCTGTTGTCCGCCTGATTGAATATCGGAATGACGCGCGCCGAAGGATACTTTTTTTTCAGCGGAGTCAAGTAGCCCTCTCTCATTAGAATACTCAAATGCTCTGGCTTCAGTATTTCGTCGTCACCAGAGATATTGAGCACTTGCCTTGCGAGTGACCACCTGTGGCAGGCTTCGTTCCCGGGCAGACCGATTGCACTAAGGCCGGAGACTGAAAGTATTACATCGATGTCCGGCGGTATCACCGGCTCGTGACCGTTCGGAAATTTCATCGGGAGCCTCTTTGAGCCGTCGGCTTCGATTAGAATAATATCTGCCATCGCAGCGGCGGCGTTATAAAGCGCGCCCCCTATCCATGTTATTTTGCCGCAGTCCGTTTCTTTGCCGGCAATCACGATACCGTCTGCCTGAAGCGAGGCTTCAATGTCGGCAGGCAGTCCTGTAAATACACCGTATCTTTTCGGAGCATACATATGCGTTGTCGTAAGCACCAGAACTTTTTTGCCCAGCGCTTTTTGCTCCTCGGCAAGACGCATGATGATTGAGGTTTTGCCGCCGGAACCGACAAGGGCAATTTTCGTTTTTGGTTTAATCAGCGGCGCCAAAGCTTCTGTGAAGCTTGCCGCCTGCGTCCATGTGCGATTATTTTTTACTGATACTCGCATACAAGCTCCGTCAGTGCGTTTACGGCGGTTTTGATCTCTGCAAGCGTGTTGTAATGTGAAAAGCTGAAGCGTACCGCTCCCTGATTTTCAGTTCCCAAAGCCTTGTGCATTAGCGGAGCGCAATGCGCTCCTCCTCGAGCGCATATTCCGTAATCTGCCTCAAGCCTTGAGCATATTTCGCCGGAATCTGAACTGCCAATATTGAAAGTAACGATTGGAGCGCGGTCAAAGTTCGAGAAGTCGCCGTAGATTTTTATCGCGGGAAGCTCCTTTACATTCCGGTAAAACTCTCTTGCGAGCCTCTGTTCTTTTTTTCTGATACTGTCTATTCCGACTCTACCAATATATTTAAGCGAAGCGTTGAGTCCGGCTATGCCGTGCCCGTTGAGCGTACCTGCCTCAAGGCGGGACGGCATCTCGGCAGGATGTGTTTTGCTGAAGCTCTGAAATCCGCTTCCGCCAGTCAAAAGCGGCCTTATTTCAACACCCTTTTTAACGCAAATCGCCCCTGTCCCCTGCAGCCCCATCAGCCCCTTGTGCCCGGAAAAGCAAAGGATATCGATAAAGTCTTTTTCCATGTCGATTGGAATAATACCCGCGGTCTGAGAGGCGTCGAGAACAAAGATTATACCGCGTTCCCTGCAAATGCGCCCGATTCGACGTACATCGGTGAGGTTTCCCGTTAAATTCGACGCATGGGTAAGGATAACAGCCTTCGCGCCGCTTTTTAAAGCCGCTTCAAGCTCGTCGTATTTAAGGACACCATTATCATCGCAGCCAATAATATACAGCTCAATTCCGCGCTCCTCCATTTCATAAAGAGGACGCAGAACGCTGTTGTGCTCAAGTACACTTGTTATCGCACGGTCACCCGGTGAAAGCACGCCTTTGATTGCCGTGTTGAGGCTTGCAGTGGCGTTTTGTGTGAAGGAAACCCTGTCAGCGCCGCCGACGTTGAACATTTCGGATATTAGCTCCCGCGTTTCGTGAATCATTCTGGAAGTGTTCAGCGCCGCGCCATGCGTTCCGCGATAACCGTTTCCCATGGTGTTGATTGCATTGGCCACTGCGCGGCTGACCTCTGCTGGTCTGCGATAGCTTGTTGCCGCGCTGTCAAAATATATCATTTGCCGTCCCTTCTCTCAAGATAAAGCAAACCTGCAAGCACTGAGCCTCCAATGCACCTTGCTTTATCCGAAATTGTGAAGCAGTTTTCCCGTTCAGATTCTCT
>JASDTK010000125.1:5108-15625 GCA_041891555.1 Oscillospiraceae bacterium | reverse complement strand
CGATATCCGCTATCTTAAGTCCTTTTTTCACCTTGAAGCCGGATCTGATAAGTCCGCGCAAGACTCCGGAAATTGTCGCAACGACGGGAATTTCAGCCTCGCTGCCGCGAATAACGGCAAGTGTCTGGCCTTTTTCAACGAGCTCGCCGATATGCACAATGTTTAAAAGTACTCCGTCGCACGCGGCATGAATTACCCTTTCTCCCGTTACTCCGAGAATTTCACCCGGCGCGCCTGTGTTCGGCAGTGCCGTTCCTTCTTCAATAATACGTCCCAGGTCGTGACCGCGCATGGTTTCTATCACAAGATCCACGTCCATGCCCGCTGTAAAGCCGGGGCCCAAGCCTACTGTTTTAGGAGCCATGTCTCGGCTCGTGCCGAGATTACGCTTTGCGAGAATCCCGTCTACCAGTGCCCAAGGTCGGACTTTTTCAAGCACGGCGCAGTGCTCGTCTACCATCATCGCAACCTGTCCGTCGTTCATAATCTGAAGAGCATGTTCAAATGAGTCCGCCATAACGCAGCTTACATCCTCCACAGCGCTTGTGCCATCATAGACCGCTTCTGAAAACGATACATGGCGACGAATGGCCGTAGGATATTCCGCTTCAAGGACAAGAACAGGAAAACCGCAGCGGCTGAGCGTATATATCGCTCCCGTCGCTACATCCCCGCCGCCTCGCACAATAATCAATTTATCCATTCTGCAATTTTCCTCACGGACGCACAACCAACGCCGCTTTCGTTAGCTTTTCAACTATATCGTACATATTTGACACGGAGCCGACCGCAAGCTTTTCACTAAGTCCGTAGTGGTTCAGACATGTGCCGCAGGTGAGTATTGTCACGCCGCAGGATTCAAGACTTTTCAAATCCTCCAGTGATTCCGAGCCCTCGCAGGACAGCTTTGCACCGCCGTTATAAAGCAGAACCGTTGCAGGCAGTGACTCCTGCTTTGACAGAGCAAAAATAAATCCTTTCATCAGAAGCCTTCCGAGCGTGTCGTCTCCGCTTCCCATAGTTTCTGAAGTTATTGCTACGACGACCCCCTGTCCCGAGCAGCATACAACATTGAAATCATCTTCATTCTTCGAGGCTACAAGCTCTCCCGAGACGGTGATTTTTACAAGGTAATCTCTTTCAGCGGACTTTTCTGAAGCAAAACTCAGTTTTTTCTGTACAGCCAGCTTATTAAGGTTCTGTACCGCAATTTCGTTATCTACTCTGACCTCTACGATTTCTCCCGGAGCAGCCTTTGCAAGAGCTTCCTTAGTTTCGATAACAGGCAGTGGGCATTGTTTTCCTCGCGCGTCAATCTTCATTTTAATCTCTCCTATTCAATATAAACAGATTTTTCCAGCTTATCCGTAACCTTACCCACAATTCCGCAGGCAAGTCCCAGCGCTTTAAGCTCAGCAAGGGCAAGGTCTGCGTCCGACGGGTCTATGCTCATTAAAAGTCCTCCGGAGGTCTGAGGGTCAAACAGTATTTCCTGCATCGCAAAAGAGCAGGTGGAAAGCTCAGCCTTATCTCCTATAAAATTCCGGTTTCGCTGACCTGCGGCGGTAATATAGAATTCATCGGCATACTCCGCGCTCTGCGGAATGACAGGTACACAGTTTTGCTCGATTATAGCGGAGTATTTATCGCCCAGCATTTCGCAAAGGTGTGTAAGAAAACCGAAGCCCGTAACATCGGTACAGGCGTGGGTTCTGTACCTTCTCGCAATCTCAGACGCATATTTATTGAGCGTTGTCATCGACTTTATTGCTTCAGATAAAGCCGTGTCAGACGCCGCCTTGAGCCTTGCCGCAGTGCAGATAATCCCCACGCCCAGGGGCTTTGTCAGAATAAGCGCGTCGCCCGCGCGGCATGCGTTGTTTGCAAAAACTTTATCAGGATGAATTGTACCTATTACGGAAAGCCCGTATTTAACGTCGTTATCGGCTATCGAATGACCGCCGACAAGTACGCCTCCGGCTTCCCCTACCTTTTCGCTGCCCCCCAGCAGTATCTGCCCCAAGATATTCAAATCCATAGCCTCAGGAAAACAGACTATGTTTAGAGCGGTTTTGAAATCCGCGCCCATCGCATAGATATCGCTCAGAGCGTTAGCTGCTGCAATTTGCCCGAAAATGTGCGGATCGTCTACCATCGGCGGAAAAAAATCAAGAGTCTGCACGATTGCGAGCTCGTCGCTGAGCTTATATACGGCCGCGTCGTCCGAGCTTTCAAAGCCTATCAGGAGGTTCGGGTCGCTCGGTTTCGGAAGCTTTTCCAGAACGCGGCTCAGCGCTCCGGGACCCAGCTTTGCGGTACAGCCCCCGCCTTTACAGAAAACTATCGGTTCTTCCATCAATATTCCCCCCTATGGGTTTCCGTCCGGACCGCTTCCAGTTCACGGAAGAAATCCTCTGAATAATATTCGATAAATACTTCGGAGCATTTTTTCTGAATTTCCTCGGTGAAGCTCTCATAACGCTCAAGAAGAAATCTCCCCTCGGGAGTTAAAACCGAGCCTCCTCCGTTTTTGCCTCCTATGTCGCGGTAGGTGAGCGGGACACTCCAAAGCCGCTCTGCTTCCTTTATCATTTTCCATGCTTTGCTGTAGGCCATCTCCATTGCATCCGCGGCCTTTTGCAGCGAGCCCGTTCGCTCAACATTTCGCAGAAGCGTCGCGATACCGGGACCGAACGCCTTTTCGCCTTTATAAAGTCTGGCGGCGAGCGTGAAACTCAGGTTTGTCTCCAAATTAGTATCCTCCAAGACCGTTTTTCCGTCGCGAAAATAACGGGTTTTGAAACAAACGGCTTGAGTTAAAATCCAAGCCGTCTGCAGTTTATATTTCGAGCTCTGTTATGCCCTCAAACGGGACATTTTCACGTTCAAGGAGCTTCTTGATTCCGTGGGAGTTCTCGGTCGGCGTACACCATGCCATGCCGCAGCCCGCAGAAATAGCCGAAGGTACAGGAATGAGCCGTCCGGGAAGCATTTCTTTTTTACACAGCCGCTCAGCTTCAAGCGCATAAGTCGTTGTTGAAAACGTAATTACTGCTTTTAGCTCTCTTTTGACTGCCATAAAAGATTGTCCCTGTCTTTCCCGAATCATCTCGGCATTTCTTTACCCAATCTATTATACATCGCTTTTTTGACTGCGCGCAAGATATTTTCATAGCCGGTGCAGCGGCAAAGGTGCCCGGACAGCAGTTTTCTCAGCTCGTCGTCGGTATATTCCCTGCCTGTTTCCAGAATTTCATAAGCGGTCAGCATAAAGCCGGGAGAGCAGAAACCGCACTGAATCGCGGCCTCGTCCACAAAAGCCTGAGGAACTTCTGACAGCTCGCCATTAGGTCCGATAAGTCCGTCAAGCGTAATTATGCGCTTTCCTTCGGCCCAGACCGCAAGATAAATGCAGGAGTTGAAGGTTTCACCGTCTATGAGCACGGTGCAGGCTCCGCATTCTCCGACCTCACAGCCTTTTTTTACCGATGTCAGGCGGTAGTCGTTTCGAAGCATATCGGTTAGAGACGCTCTGACGTCTACAGTTTTCTCGACATCCTTGCCGTTAATATTGCAGTGAACCACTTTATACTGCATTTCGTGTTTTTCAGCCATTATAAAACACCTCCTGCCAGTTTCACGGACTCAATAAACGCGCGCTTCGCGCTTTCCACGGCGATATGCTGCCGGAACGCCTTGGAGGCGCGCCAGCTGTCACGGGGATTGATATCCTCAAGAACAGTTTTTGAAAACTTCTCCGCCAGAGCTTCGGATACGGGCTGTCCGTTGGCTGCTTCCTCCGCATGGAGGGCACGCATAGGAACAGGTCCCGCGACACCGAAAGCTATGCGGGCACGTTCAACAGTCCTTTTATCGGCGGAAAGCCTGACGTTGACGGAGGTTCCCAGAGTCGCGATATCCATCGCGTTGCGCATTGAATACTTGATATAGTTGCCGAAGGTGTTTTCATAGCTCGACTTGGGAATAATTATCGCGGTCTGAATCTCTCCCGCCTTGATATCCACGAGACCTGCTTTGATATAAAAATCGTGAATTGGAAGCCTGCGGACTCCTTCAGGCCCAGTCAACTCGATAATGGCCTCCCATGCATGCAGAGTTGAAGCCGAATCAGCGGAGGTTACGCCGTTGCAGGTGTTGCCGCCGATTGTTCCGATGTTTCGTATCTGGGGGCCGCCAACCTGATCGACAGCCTGACCGAGAACGTTTATATACTTTTGAATAATCGGGTCTCTTGTAATATGAGAAAAGCTGGTCAGCGAGCCGATGCGTATATTTCCCTCACTGTCGAGTGAAACTCCGCGGATTTCGTCAAGACCGTATATGCTGATAAGCTCTTTTCCCGCGCGCTTGCCTTCGCGCATCTGAACCAGAACGTCCGAGCCGCCGGCTATAATCTGTGCGTCCGGATGAGCAAGGCGAAGCTCAACCGCGTGCTGAACACTTTGAGCCTCATATAATGCTTTCATGTCATACATTGAGTTTTCCCTCCCCTAATCGGTAATTAAGCCGGCCTCTTTGAATTTCTCAAAAAGGATGTGCGGCGTCATAGGAATCTGATTTACGGAAACGCCTGTGGCCTGAAGAATGGCGTTGCGGATAGCCGGAGCTCCCGAGCAGGTTGGAGGCTCACCCAGCGCCTTCGTGCCGAAGGGACTTGTCGGCTCCGCATTTTCAACAAACTCCACACCCAGATTCGGATGATCCATAAATGTCGAAAGCTTATAGTCCAAAAGATTATCATTGAGAGGCTTTCCGGTTTTTTCGTCGAATAAAAGCTGCTCGGACAAACCGTAACCGATGGCCATGCTCATTCCGCCGTGAACCTGAGCCTCGGCAAGCGCGGGATTAATGAGTGTGCCGCAGTCATGAACATTAATTATGTTAAGAAGCTTTACCTTGCACATAGGGATGTCAACTTCAACTTCCGCGAAGGAACAGCCGAAGGAATAGGCGTTGGATTTGATTTGGGCCGTTGTCTCGGCTGTAATGTGCTGGCTTATTGAGAGGCTGTAAAGTATCTCTGTTGAGAGCTCACCGAGCGTCATAAGCTCGCGTCCGTCTGTCTTGCGTATTATTTTGCCGTCAACAAGGTCAAGGTTCGATACGGGCATACGGGTCAGCTCATGAGCCGCATTAATTATCTTTTCACGCAGAGCCAAAGCAGTCTTTGCAATTGAGAATCCGCCGATGTAGGTCTGACGGGAAGCGTAGGCACCCGTTCCGAAGGGCGTCACGTCAGTGTCCTGCGTCGAAACCACATGTACATCTTCAAACGGTATGCCGACAGCATCCGCGACCATCTGAGAATACGCGGTGTCGCAGCCCTGCCCGATTTCGGTTTCTCCAGTCTGGACCTGCAGGCTGCCGTCCGGATTGAGAACCATACGGCAGGAGGAGGATTCTAGAGAAATCGGCCATACTCCGGTATTATACCAAAAGGCTGCCATGCCTACTCCTCGGCGAACGGGGCCGGTCTGATTCTGGTATTCCTTCAGCTTACGGTAATAGTCAATATGCTCCATGCCCTTAGCAAGGCATTCATTAAATGAATCATAGTAATTTTCATTTTTTGAAAAACCGTCTACATAGCCCTTAGGCATTATGTTCTTATGACGGAATTCAAGCGGCTCCAAGCCAAGAGCCTTTGCCACATCGTCAATATGGGCTTCTCCGGCAAACATTGCCTGAGGAATACCGTAGCCGCGCATTGCTCCGGCGGAAGGCTTGTTCGTGAATACTGTGTATGCATCGCCCTCTACGTTATCACATGGATACATCTGCGGAAACGCGCCCATACCCTTTGCGACAATACCATGTCCGTGAGAAGCGTAAGCGCCCTGATTTGAAAAACACTCGATTTTTCTAGCCGCAAAGCTTCCGTCCGGACGTACCCAGCTAATAATATGGCTGCGTATCGCATGGCGAACTCTCGTGCAGACAAAGGTTTCCTCCCGGCTGCAGTCCAGCTTCACCAGTCTGCCTCCGACCTGCGTCGTAAGATATGCGCAAAGCGGCTCATATAACGCGTCCTGCTTGTTGCCGAAGCCTCCGCCTATGTAAGGCTTAACAAGCCGAACCTTGCCCCAGGGAAGACCGAGAGCCTGACCTACGACACGGCGGACGATGTGAGGGATCTGTGTTGAGGAAACAACCACAACGCGCCCTGCTTCCTCATATGCCAGACAGAGATGATTTTCTATATGGCAGTGCTGAACTGTCGGCGTGTCATACCAGCCCTCGACCTTGATAAGTCCCGGCTCCTTGATAGCCTCCTCGTAATTGCCTTTACGGATATCAGTATGCGATAAAATATTGTTCGGATACTCGTCATGAATGAGCGGGGCGTCTTCCTTCATTGCGTCCTGTACATCCAGGACAAAAGGCAGCTCCTCGTATTCAACCTTAAGGGCGCGGACAGCCTGAGTGGCGGCAATATCATTCTCAGCGATAACCACAGCAATATCATCGCCGTAAAAGCGAACATGCCTGTTCAGAAGCAGGCGGTCCGCTACATCCTGATGGTGCGGATCGGTGGACCATGGATGTCCCGCTGTTGGGAACGCGTAATTCGGAACCTGAAAACAGGTCACAACTTTTACTACGCCTGGAATTTGCTCGGCTTCCGTAATATCTATTGATTTTACAAAACCATGCGCAATCGTTGAGTGGCAAATTTTCGCAATCAGCGCACTCGCGTCGCACAAGTCATCCGTATATTTTGCCCTGCCTGTCGCTTTTTCGTAAGCGTCAACACGGGGCTTGCTCTGTCCTACGCATTTGCTCATGAAATTTGGCCTCCTTTGAGAAGTGATTTATAATTCATACTGTTATTTTTTGCTGTATGGAGTATCGTCCAGAGGCAGCTTTAAACGGAATTTACCGTCAAAGCGGTAGTAAGCGTCCGCAATGGCTGGAGCCGTTGGAATTGAAGTAATTTCTCCTATTCCGATTGCTCCGCAGGCAACATTGAGTCCCGCCTTTTCGACTATAATAGCCTTTAACTCGGGAATCTGATTAGATCGGAACAGTCCTAAAGTACCAAATTTAGCAGTAGGCTTGCAGTTTTCGAGAGGATAACGCTCCGTCAACGCATAGCCCATCGACATCAGAACACCGCCTTCAATCTGACCTTCAAGAGAAATCGGGTTAACCGCCTTCCCGACATCATGCGCGGCATATATTCTTGAAACCTTTCCATCATCATCCAGAACGCACAATTGTGTGGCATAGCCGTAGGCAATATGACTTATAGGGTTCGGCACATCCGCGCCGAGCTTATCCGTCTTGCCGAAATACTCTGCGTAGAATTCTTTGCCTTCAAGTTCCTTAAGGCTCTTTCCTTTAAGCTCCTCTGTTAAAGCCTCACATGCGCGGCGGCAGGCTTCGCCTGTAAACAGGGTCTGCCTTGATCCGGAGGTTGTGCCGGAATCAGGAGAATTGTAGGTATTGGAACGTTCGTAAACTATATCCTTATAGCTGATTCCCGTCTGGTCGTATATCATCTGGGTCAGAACCGTTCCCAAGCCCTGTCCGATGCATGACGCGCCGGCAAAAATATGAACCTTTCCACCCTGAATCACAAGCCTTATTCTGCCTGTATCAGGAAGTCCGACACCTACGCCTGAATTCTTCATAGCGCATGCGAGACCGGCGAACTTTTCCTTGTCGTAGTACGGTTTAATCGCCTCTAGTGTTTCGACAAGGCCTGTTGATTCGTCGACCAATTGCCCATTCGGCAGCTCCTGCCCGGGCCTTATGGCGTTGCGGTAGCGAATCTCCCATGTGGAAATACCGACCTTATCCGCCATCTTGTTGAGCATACTTTCGATGCCAAAGCAGGTCTGCGTAACGCCAAAACCGCGGAAGGCTCCCGCGGGAGGATTGTTCGTATAATAGGCGTAGCCGTCTATTTCAAAATTCTGATAGTTATACGGTCCTGCGGCATGGGTACAGGCGCGCTCAAGAACAGGTCCGCCAAGCGAGGCATAAGCGCCTGTGTCGGCAATTACTGTCGCCTTAACTCCCTGTATAATTCCGTTTTCATCACAGCCGAGCGTGAATTCCATATCCATCGGGTGACGCTTCGGGTGTATGAGAAGGCTTTCAGCCCTTGTAAGCTTGACCTTAACGGGTTTCTTAAGAAGATAGGCTATGAGCGCCGCATGGTGCTGAACCGTCACATCCTCCTTACCGCCGAAGCCTCCGCCCACGAGCTGGTTCTGAACCTTAACCTTCTCCGGAGGAAGCCCGAGCATTCCCATTGTTTCGTGCTGCGTGTCGTAAGCGCTCTGGTCGGAGGACAGCACCATTACGCCATCCTCATCGGGATACGCCACAGCACATTCAGGCTCAAGAAATGCGTGTTCTGTCCACGGGGTATAGAATTTATGTGTAATTACATATTTGGAATTTGCAATAGCATCAACAGGATTTCCGCGCTTGACATGCTTATGAGCGAGCAAATTGCCGGATCTGTGTACCAGCGGCGCGTTTTCCGCCATCGCTTCTTCCACCGAGCGAACAGGCTCCAGAACTTCATATTCTACCTTAACAAGCGATTTTGCTTTTTCGAGCGTTTCCTGATCATCCGCGACCACGAGACAGATAGCGTCGCCCAGATAATGCGTTATGTCCCCGACAGCTATCATTGTGTCCCAGTCTTTTACAAGATGTCCGACCTTGTTTTTTCCGGGGACGTCCTCCGCGGTAAATACAGCGACAACACCGGGAAGCGCTTTTGCCTCCTCGGTGTGTATGGCTAGAACGCGCGCGCGCGGATACTCCGACCGGACGGCGCTGCCGTAAAGCATGCCGTCCATATAGACATCGTCCGTAAAAGTCCCTGTTCCGAGCACCTTTTCTTGAACGTCAATACGCGGTACGCGTTCTCCGAGGCTCCAGTTCTCGGGATAAGTCGGGACTTCGCCCTTGCGGAAAAGCTCAGCTGCGAGCATTATCGCATCTATTATCTTAACATAACCGGTGCAGCGGCAAATGTTGTTGCGAATGGCAAATGCAGCTTCCTCCCGAGTCGGGTTTTTGTTTTCGTCCAAAAGCCCCTTAGCCGAGATTACCATGCCGGGCGTGCAGAAGCCGCACTGAACCGCCCCTACGCTTCCGAATGCATAGGTATATATATCCTTTTCAAAATCAGAAAGCCCTTCCACGGTGACTATGGACTTACCCTCAAGCTTGTCGGTCTGAGGTATGCAGGCCTTTGTGGGCTTGCCATCAATTAATACATGGCAGGTTCCGCAGGCGCCCTCGCTGCAGCCGTCCTTAACAGAGGTCAGTCGCAGAGTATCACGCAGATAGCGGAGCAATTTTTGATTTTTTTCTACGGTAACCAGCTTACCGTTTACTGAAAATGTCGCCATCCGTATTCCTCCATATTATACAAATACTACCGAAAACAGCAAAACCCCTCACAATTCATAAAGGGATTTATAGAAAACTATTTCCGGTAGTTTGTAGAAACACTCAACCAATTATGAGCATATATAAACCCAGCCGTTCAATATTCAACTGTAGGGAACTGTCGGCGCTATAAATAACCGACAGTATTAATCTCATTTATACAAATATACTAAATATCAATCAATTTTGCAATATATTTTACTAAAGAACTTGGCTCTTCCAAACATTACATCACAAACCAAACTTGCCCCGCTTCACGAAGCAGCCCTTGTGCTCAGAGACGACCCTGTGGCCGTCAACGACCTTCATCCCCCTTAAATAGACCTGTTCAACAAGCCCGCAGGTTTTGTAACCCTCATAAGGAGCGTAATCCGTGTTGTAAGCCTGCGTTTTCGCGCTGATAACCCCTTCCGCGTCGGGATTAAACACGACTATATCAGCGTCGCTTCCCTCTGCAATGAGCCCCTTGCGAGGAAAGGCTCCATAGAGCTTCGCTGGGTTTTCCGAAAGCAAACGGCACATTTGACTGAGAGAGAGCCTGTTTTGCTTAACGCCATAGGTATAAACCAGAATAGCTCTGTCTTCAACCCCGGGCATACCGCCCGGAATTTTTGTGAAGTCGTTTTCACCCATGCGCTTTTGCTGCATATTAAAGCTGCAATGATCTGTTGAGACTGTCTGTATCTGGTTATCTGAAAGTGCGGCCCAAAGGCACTCCCTGTCCTCCGCTTTTCGCAGTGGCGGAGCGATGACATACTTCAGGCTTTCGGGCAAGGGCAGCTCATAAAGCGACTGGTCGAGCAGCAGATACTGAGGGCAGGTTTCAAGAAATACCTTCTGTCCCCTGCTTCTGGCTTTTTTAGCTTCTTCAAAGCCTTCTTTCGAGGTCAGATGAACAACGATTACTGGCGAATCGGCAAGCTCGGCTATACGCAACAGCCTGTCCATTGCCTCCGCTTCGACCTGATAAGGCCTTGTCTGGGGGTGGCAGACCGTCGCGCTCTCGCCCAGACGTTTTTTTTCTTCAACGAGAGCTTTAATGACGCCGCTGTTTTCGCAGTGGACTCCCGCAATACCGC
>JASDTK010000125.1:0-5098 GCA_041891555.1 Oscillospiraceae bacterium | reverse complement strand
GCCGACTTCCTTCAAACGCTTAAGAATTTGAAAAATCTCCTTGTCGTTCACCATCATGTCGTCATAGGTCATATAGAGCTTGAAGGATGTGACACCCATATCGATCATATCCTGAATTTCATCGCTGATTTTTCCGTTCCAGTCGGATATGGCCATATGAAAACCGTAATCACAGGAGGCCTTATCCTTAGCTTTGGTGAGCCAGTGCGCAAAAGCTTCGTTCAGGCTTTCGCCGTGATACTGGGTGGCAAAATCAATAACCGTCGTTGTTCCGCCGAGCAGTGCCGCGCGGCTGCCTGTGTTAAAATCGTCAGCCGTAACAGTACCCGCCACTTCGAGATCAAAATGCGTATGAGCGTCTATAAAGCCGGGAAACAGGAGCTTTCCGCTTACGTCCACGACCTGCGCTTCACTGTCGGACAGGTTCTCCCCTGTCCTTATTATTTTCTCGTCCTCAATCAATACATCCTGAAGAAGGACTTCCTCGCCGGAGACAACAGTTCCGCCCCTAAGCAGTGTTTTCATATCCGTACACCTTGCCTTAAACGTGATATTTCGGTGGCGATATCAACAAATACCCGTATTTATCGATAACCGCAGAAATTAAATCACAGATGTCTTCCGGTATTGCCGCGGTTTTCTCTCCGGCAATATAGTCATAAATGCCGCCGTCAAGGCGTACCTTGCAGGTCTTGCTCTTTGAATCCGTCACCACAAAGCCCTTGTTTTTACTGTTTTCAAAGTCCTCAACATCTGCGAAGAGCGTGAATTTATCAAGATACGGAGCGCTGTCATAGGGGCAGAAGCTTCTGCAGTTGCCGCATTCGTTGCACATATAATCGACGTGAATAATTTGGTTCATGCGCTTTCCGGGAACGGCTATCGACACGTTTGCTCTGTTCGGGCAGACCTCAACGCAGTTTTCGCATATACTGTCGCAGTTCAGGCAGCGGGAGGAATCAAGGCGGTTTTTATCTTCCTCCTTTAAAACACCCTTACGTCCGTAAATGGTTTCAGAATCAAGCTGAGAGTCAAAATCGACCGCTACGGATTTTCCAAGGATACCCTCCGCGGCTTTTCTTGCGTCTCTGATAGCTTCAACGACTGTCGAGGGGCCATTTAAACCGTCTCCTATGACATAAACTCCCTTAACCGAGGTCTCGAGCGTCTTTTCACTTACGATTACACGGCCCTTTTCATCGAGCGCAATACCGTTATTCTGGTAAAAACTCTTCGGGATGCGTTCTCCAACGGCTGCTATAACCTTATCGACTGCGAAAGACTGCGTCTCGTCCGTTTCCTCAAAGCCGGGGCGTCCGGAGGCGTCAGCAGCACCGATTTTCATTTTTTTGCAGGTCAGCAATCCGTTTTTAAACTCAGCGGGAGAAAGCAGCTCGTGAATCTCGACTCCGTCCTCTTGCGCAAGGCGGATTTCCTCTTCGTCCGCGGGCATATAGCGCTTTGTCCTGCGATAAATAAGGAGCACCTTTTCTACGCCTTCAGTGCGCTTCGCCGCTCTCGCCGTATCCATCGCGGTGTTTCCGCCTCCGATAACCGCCACGCATTTTCCCGTTTTGACCTTGCCGTCCTTTTTCTTGAAGGTCTCAAGAAAATCGATTGCGTTCCACGCGGTGCTCTCGCCAAATTTCAAAACGCCCTGTTCTGAGGCTCCGACAGCAAAAACAACATTGTCAAAGTCCTTTTTCAGCTCATCGAGAGAAGTAATCTCTTTTCCGGTTACAGCCTTTACGCCCATTGAAAGGACAAGCTTTACATCGTTGTCAATGGCGCTGCCGTCTATTCTGAAGCCCGGAATCACATTTCGGACAACTCCGCCGAGCTTCTCGCGCTTTTCGAATATTGTTACGTCCATGCCGGCTCTTGCTAAAAAGTACGCAGCTGAAAGACCCGCGGGGCCTCCGCCGACAACTGCGGTTCTGCCTTTTTCGGAAAGAACAGGCTTTGGCATGCCTCTCATCAGTTCGTCAAAGCCGCCCTTTGCCGCTTCGAGCTTGACAGCTCTGATATTTACAGGTGCTTCATAGAAATTACGCACGCACTTCGTCATGCAATTGTGGGCGCAGATGGTTCCGGTAATAAACGGCAGAGGGTTCTTTTCAACAATTACCTTTAGCGCATCGGCCATTTTGCCTTCCTCGGCAAGCTTCATGTATGTCGTAGTATCCTGCTTAATCGGACAGCCTTGCCGACAGGGAGCGATAAAGCAATCTATGAGCGGAACGCTCTTCTTCATTTTTCTCGAAGGCAGAGTTTTGACTGCCTTGACATGATGCTTCGAAACTATAGCTTTTTCAACGAGCTTCGAAACCCTCGCGTAATCTACGCCGCTAAACTCTTTCGCTTCCCCTTGGCCACACAGCTCGGCAAGCTGTTCTAGGCGCTGATATCCGCCGGGCTTGAGCATAGTAGTCGCCATTGTGACCGGGAATATACCAACGGAAACAACATCCTTTATGTTGAAATAATCGAGACCGCCGGAAAATGATATTCTGAGTTTTCCGCTGAAATCTTTCGAGAGCTTCTCGGCGACGGACATGGACAGCGCGAAAAGCGACTTGCCCGACATGTACATCTCTTTACCGGGCAGTTCATCGGCGCAGATGTCAACAGGGAAAGTATTCGTGATTTTGACGCCGAACTCAAGCCCTCTTTCGCTCGCAAGAGCCATGAGACGCTCCAGCATCGGCACAGCGTCCGCGTACTGCAGGTCGTCCTTGAAATGGAACTCACCGAACTTTATATAGTCGTAGCCCATTTTGTCGAGCGTTGAGCGGGCGTATTCATATCCCAGCAGAGTCGGGTTGCACTTAATAAATGTATGCAGCTTTTTCTCCGTCAGGAGATAACGGGCTATCCTCTCGATTTCCTGCGGAGGGCAGCCATGCAGAGTTGAAAGAGTGACTGAATTGCAAATACCCGCAGGTATGCTTTTAATATCTTCGAGAGTAACTTTCTCGAATTTTCCCGCATTGGCAGTAAGCCAGCCCATGCATTCCTTATATATAGGAGTTTCACTGGCGTCCTTGAGTCCTTCGATGAACCTGTCTATCTTTTCAGTCATTATTCCGGCAAGGTCATAGCCGACGCTCATGTTGAACTGGAAGCCGTCCATATCGCCAAGTCCGAATTCCTTGGCGATAATATGCAGCGCGAACCAAGCCTTCACATACTCGTCAAAGGCCTGAGGAACATACAGCTCGGTCGACCATTCGACATTATAGCCCTCGTCGTCGGCTTTGATGCACGGCTTTGAAACCGGAAGGTCCTCGCCGTCGAGTATCTGCACGGTTTTAAGCTCGAAGAAGCGGCTGCCCGCGTAATAGGCCGCGAGGATGTTCTGAGCTAGCTGAGTATGAGGACCGGCGGCAGGGCCAAAGGGTGTCTCAAGTTTTCTGCCAAAAACCTGCCATTCGTTTTTGGTCTTGTGAATATATGGCCTGTGTATTCCAAAGACTGTTCCGCTGTTTGATTTTTCGTTCAATATCCACTCCATCATTTCCGCGAATGGAATGGGTGTCATTTTATCGCTCATCTTTGAACCCTCCGTTTTTGTTTAACCGTTTATTTTTTTCCAGAGCTTTGCGGATTCCTCGCGAACCTCCGCCATTACCTTTTCCTCGTCGATTCCGATAAGCTCTCTGTCCTTCATCAGCACCTTGCCGTTGCAGACAGTCGTAACCACGTCTCTGCCCATCATGCCGAACAGAATATGTCCGTTGCAGTTCGTGTCGTCAAAAGGTGTTGGCGGGATATAGTTCATAACTATAACGTCTGCCGCCGCGCCTTCTTTAAGGACTCCGAGCTGTTTCTTAAAGTAGCGTCCGGCGATTTTCGCGTTGCCCTCAAAGAGCATCTGCGGAATCTCGCCCCATGCGGCGGTAGCGTCGCAGAGGTGATGCTTGTGAAGGATGTTTGCGACCTTATATGATTCTATCATATCATGCGTGTATCCGTCAGTGCCAAGTCCTGTCAGTATTCCGCGGTGCACGATTTCCATCGTGGGAGGACAGCCGCAGGCATTGCCCATATTGGACTCGGGATTATGCACAACCATAGTATCCGTATCCTTGATCAGCTCCATCTCGTGCGCGTTTACATATATACAATGAGCGGTGATTGTTTTCGGTCCGAGGATTTGCATATCCATCAGGCGGTCAATAATTCTTTTTCCGTAATTTTTCAGGCAGTGATGCAGATCCTCAATGCCCTCTGCGACATGGATGTGATACCCTACCTCCTGCGGCTTCGACGCCGCGCACAGCTCAAGCGTCTCATCAGAAAGCGTAAAGGACGCGTGCAGACCCATCATTCCGGCTAGCATATCGGACTTGTCCGAGAGCGCGTGCTTAATAAAGGTCTCGTTTTCCTTAACCGCCAATCTGGCCTTATCCATTCCGTCGCGGTCGGAAACCTCATAGCAAAGGCAGGTGCGAACGCCCATTTCTTTTGCCGCGTCCTCTATAGCCGAGAGGCTGCCCGTTATTTCACCGAAGCTTGCGTGATGATCGAAAACAGTGGTTACGCCGTTTTTAATGGATTCAATATATGTCTGTCTTGCGCTCTGTCTTGTCTGTTCAAGCGAGAGATTGCGGTCAATCGTCCACCACATGCCATCCAGAATATCGAGAAAGCCTTTGGGATTGTAGCCGCGAACGCTTATGCCTCTCGCCATGGCACTGTAGATGTGCTCATGGGTGTTGATGAAGGCGGGCATAATTACGCCGCACTTCGCGTCAATAAACTCAGCCTTTGGATATGCGCTCTTCATCTCCGCGGTCTTGCCGACTTTGCATATAACGGAGCCATCAAGCACTACTGCGCCGTCTTCGATATACGGATTACCCGCATCTCTTGTAATCAATCTACCGTTTCCGATTATTATCATGAAACTACCCCCTCGAATTTGTAGTTTTTTACTAAGCCCTTAACTTGAATAGGATTCTATATCGTGATAATAGCACTAAATTAATATATATTCAAGTGAAAACAAAAATAAATTTAGAATAACTAAATAATTTTTAGATTTTGTGCTTGAATATCTTATATTTTGTGCTATCATTAGATTGTAGTCTATAAT
>JASDTK010000124.1:0-3862 GCA_041891555.1 Oscillospiraceae bacterium | reverse complement strand
TTTAGTAAGGATTGCAGCCTTGCCGAAGTATACACAGAGCGCGGTCTCGGCAGCCGGTATACCGAAGCGGAAAGCAAAACCGTCGAGCAGCGGGGCAAGCAGAGCCGCGTAAAGCATGCCGTCCTTTGATATTTGCCTTAAAAATATGGCAAAGCAGCGGATGAGCGGTTTCACAGCTTGACACCTCCCACCGATTTCAGCATTTTACTGACCGCAGCACACGCCATCATAAAAAACAGCACCGTCCACAGCAACAGAAAAACAAACGCCGTCTATGCTCCGTCGCTTCCGCCGCAGAGCGCCAGCATGGAAACGCCCGGATGTATGAGAAGCCAGTTCTCTTTATACCAGAAAAGCCAGATTATTGCTGGAAAGTTAATAAGTATCTCCGCTGGAACCGTCGCAAGGACAAACTGATTAAGCGTTGTTGTTTTACAGGCGATTATCAGCCCGACAGCTGAAAACAGGCAGGAGCACAGAAACACACCTGATATGAATGCCAGCGGATTTTTTACGATGCCGGCCGGAATACCGATTGCAAGACTGACAACTGTCGAAATAAGCCCGATGGAGCAAAGCTTTGACAGGACATATTCAAATGGCTTTACAGGCGAAATAGCGATACTGTCCAATACCCGTTCGCTTTTTTCAAAAAGTACAATCGCTCCCATAAAATACAAGCCCATCGCGGAGGGATCCGAGAAAATCATGAGGATTGCCGCTTTTCCTCTCCACGCTTCGTTAAACGCAAAAACAAGCCCGATATAGAGGAGCGAAAAGAGAAGATAAATGAAGTAGAATCCATATTTGAATTGAAAAGCGACATCGCCCATGAGCAGTTTTCTCACTCTCATTGCAGATGCCTCCCTGTTATTTCAACAAAAATGTCGTTGAGAGTCGGTTCACCCGAATGTATTGATAAGAGCCGATTTTCACGTATAAGCCTTATTAGCGCTTCATCCTCCGAGGTTTTGCAAAGCGGAATTTCAGTTTTTATTTCCCTGCCGCTATCCGAATAAGTATAGGCAAGCTTTGACGCGCCCCTGCCCATTATAAGAGCTCGCGGCGTATCGAGAGCGCGGATTTCCCCGTCTACTATAAAAGCAACCCGGTCGCAGAGCTCAGTGGCATCATACATATTGTGCGTAGTCAGGATTATGGTTTTCCCCCTTGCCTTTTCTTCCAGAATAATGTCCTTCATCACTCTGGAACTGGACGGGTCAAGTCCGGAAGTCGGTTCATCGAGGAAAAGAATCTGCGGATCATGCAGCAGGGCCTTGATAAAATTCAGCCTTGACTTCATACCCTTTGAAAAGTCCGAGACTTTTTTGTCAGCGTCATTCATAAGTCCGACACTGACAAGCAGTTTATTGATATCACGGTGTTTTTTATAAAGCGAGGCAAAATATTTAAGATTTTCGAGGGCCGTCAGCTTTTCATATAAGCTAGGAAACTCAAAGTCAACCCCAATATTATCATAAAAGCCGTTGTCGTGACGCCTGACTTCTCCGCCGTTTACAATAACGCTGCCCCTGTAGTTGGTGATCAGACCTGTCAGTATCTTCTGAAGCGTACTTTTCCCTGCGCCGGAAGGACCCAGAAATCCAAATATTTCTCCGTTTTCCACTTCAAAATTCATATTCTCGATAAACGGGTTTTTTGTATAACTGAAGCATAGGCCTTTAACGTTTATCATTGCTTATCTCCTTCAAACATTTGAATAGCGACCCCTCTGAGCATGACACGGAGCGCCTCGTCAAACACCTCTTCGCCCACTTCCTTTTTGTGTAGCAAAGAAACGAAAATTCCGCGTATTGCCGCGCTGAATACTTTGATATTTTCCGTTCTCATGCCCGGTACCATAGACACCAGTTCTTCCACACGGAAGTCGTCCCTATCTGTGTGAAGCTTCGTTAGCTCCGGCGGAAGCTTCCGAAAAAGCAGTTCAAGCTCACCGCTTGTAATCAGCTTAAGAAGGAAGGAACCGTCCATTGATTTGTACAGCTTAAATATGACCTCCGTCAGCTTTTCCGCATCCACGCCATCCTGCAGAGCGACAATATAAGCCATGAATTCTTCCTGAATTTTGTCGTGAAACGCGCAGAACACATCGAAAAGAAGATGCTCCTTCGACTCGTAAAACAGGTAAAATGTCCCTTTGGGAATATTCACTCTCTTAACAAGCTCATCGACCGTAGTCCTTCGGACGCCGTAAAGGTCAAGGCATTTCTCGGCTTCCTCCATCAATCTTGCTTTAATATATTCCCGTTCGCTTTCAGAAAACGTTTTCGGCATCTTAATCTCCCCATACTATATGACTATATTAGTATTATTAGTCATTATAATAGCAGCTTATATTGAAATGTCAATATGTAAGTGCCTGCACGATAGTATTTATTTTGCGCCTTCTCTTGCCCGCTTGATTGGTTTATACCGCTCAGCGATAAGAAAAGCGCCGAAAACCTTAGTTTGCGGCGCTTTTCTATACTCATTCGCATATTACAAGCTGGTATCAGCGTTTTTGTTTTCTTTTAGCAAACTGGCCGGGTTTAACGTTTTTTGGAGCACCGTTTCTGCTTTGCGGTTTATAAGCCCCGGTCGGCGCGCGGTTTGGTTTGCGCGGCGCTTCAGCCAGTACACAGGCATGAACGGGCTTGCCGCAGATTTTACAGCCCTTCATAGCCTCTATAGCC
This sequence comes from Oscillospiraceae bacterium, assembly GCA_041891555.1. Classification (GTDB taxonomy): domain Bacteria; phylum Bacillota; class Clostridia; order Oscillospirales; family Oscillospiraceae; genus UBA2658. Next base: position 1,169 of record JASDTK010000124.1, on the reverse strand, counting down.
TGATCAATACAGTCTGAAGGAATTTCAACAAGACTCTGATTTTCGGATATATTAACCTTGCCGAAGTCCTTACCCGAAATTCCGGTTCTGTCCGCCATTGCCCCGATTATATGATTAACACCTACTTGGCTGCTGGAACCTATGTCCAGAAGAATCGTTCCATATTCAAAGGAGTGAAGTCTGGGCTTAGGTTTGTTCTCTTTTTTCACAGTTACTTCCGCTATTTCGCCAGACTCATGCTTAATCTGCCTGACGGAAAGCTGCGACGATTTTTCGATGCCCTCATACCGCATAGAAATCACCGCCTCCGCAATATTTTGCAGAGAGTAGCCCTTCTCGACCAAGGTGCTGACCATTCCGGTGAAAATTTGAGCGGTATCTTTTTGAATTTGCGCTTCTATCTCGTCAACCGCCTTAGAGATTCCCTTTGCCTGTATATCTTCCGCCGTGGGCATGGGCAACTCTTTGATTTCGGATTTCACCGCAACGGCGATTTGTCTGATTTCGTTTGCCTCGCGCTTGGTGCCGCAAATGGTGATGCTGCAGCCCGCCTTCCCCGCCCTGCCGGTTCTCCCGATTCGGTGAATGTAATATTCAAGGTTTGGAGGAATGTCATAGTTAAATACATAGTCGACGTCGTTTACATCGATGCCTCTGGCGGCGATGTCAGTTGCAATGAGTATTGTTGTTTTGCCGGCCTTGAAGCCCTGCATTGTGTTTGTGCGCTGGGTCTGCTTAATGTCGCTGTGGATACTCTCCGCGCTGACATTTTGGTCGTTTAAATATACAGTGAGCTCATCCGCCATCTTCTTCGTTCCGCAGAAGATGATTGCACGGTTTGGCTGATAGTACTGTATGAGCATAAGAAGAGCTTCTTTTTTCCCCGCGTGCGGAACATCGATATATCTCTGCTCAATATTATCAATCGTTATCTGGGCCTTATCGATTTCGATAAGCACCGGATTAGTCAGAAATTCACTTGTAATCTTCATTATGGCGGGCGGCATGGTTGCGGCAAAAAGAACGGTCTGACGGTCTGACGGAGTATCGGTCAGAATGGTCTCGATGTCTTCCTTGAAGCCCATATTGAGCATTTCGTCCGCCTCATCAAGCACAATCATTTTGAGATTGTCGAGCTTTATCGACTTGCGGCGCATGTGGTCCATCAC
>JASDTK010000123.1:0-25006 GCA_041891555.1 Oscillospiraceae bacterium | reverse complement strand
CGCGTTTCAGGGTCCTGAAAGAAGTAAGTATATGCTTATAGTCCCCGACATACGATTCAGTTTCCCTTGAAAAGACATCGAAGTTACCGCCGGAGAACTCTGTCAGGAGGTAATCAATGTCGTTTATTATCGCGCCGGTATGGTGCAGAGTGCCCATGATTGAGCTTTTCAGAACCGCAAATTCGGAAGAAGCAGCCTCTATATCCTTGAGCGGTGTATTAACATCGCCATCGGCCAGCTTCGACAGTCTGTCAATATAAGTCTTAAGCGGATCGACAACTCTGTTTGCAATATAGATGCAGCCGAATACTCCGACGAGTATGATTATAACGAGCAGAATCGCAGCGCCATATATAGTAGTTGTTACTCCTTTGGTAAAATCCGATACAGGAGCGTTGATGCATACGGCCCAGCCATCGCTGCCGGTTACGGGAGCGTAAGCTAGAAATTTCCTGACACCTTCATATGTATATTGCCCAAAGCCGGTTTCGCCCGCCAAAGCCTTGGCGTGGAGATTGGCCATATCCTGCAGGGAAGCGTCGGTTTTTACAAGCTCTCCGATATTGATCTTATCGATAACTCGCTGGGTATCCACATTTGCAAGTGAATTTCCAGCTTTATCAATAATATACGCGGTACCGGTCGAACTGACATGAATGTTTTCAATTACCGAGTTAATCAAAGCCTGCGGCATTGTGAAGCAAACAACCCCGGTGACTGAGGATCCCTTATTTCCGCCTGACCAAATCGGAGCGGAAATGGCCATTACTAGCTCGCCTGATTTTTCATCGACATATGGGGAGGATATGTATGTTTTGCCTTCCTTTGCTGCGGTAAAATACTCGTTAGCAGAACAGTTCTCGCCGGTCGTGATGTTCTTTCCGGCTGTTGTTAAAATGAAGCCGTTTAGTAAGCTGTATTGTTTGGTTTTCGTTGAAACAAACGCAGCTTTTTCATCATCCGTAGTCTCTGAACTGTAAAGAATGCTATTAGACGCTACTTCCTCAATCAGACCTTCAAACCTGCTGATTTTGTTGGATACATCTTCCTGCGCGATGCCGGCGGCTGCAGTCATCGAATCGGTAAGACTGGAAATTGTGCTCCGATAGCCCATATAGACGGTAAACACGGCTAAAATGATGGATGCTGAACAAATAAAAATTATTATCGGTACCGTTATTGTCATTCTGAGGGTCTTTCTTTTTTTAGCTCTCTCTATCATTGTCTGCGCGCCTTTCTTATTCATTTTTATACACCTCTACAATTTTTTCTCTCTCGGGTCTGCCACCCTTTGTGTGTTTGATATATTTATTCTATCTAATTAAAGTATCACAAGCCCACCCCTGAAGTGCGTTGACATATTTTTTTTAAAATGAGAAAAGATGGAATACAAAACAATTAATGGAGGCAATTGCTTCTTACGACTAAATTCTGAAAAAGCATTGCCGGGATCCCGCAACAGACCCCGGCAATGCATATATTAAAGAAATAAATCATTTTCCCGATGCCTCGGAAAACGAGTTGGGACTAGGCAGCTCAAAGTGTACACTGTCCGAAGCACCAAGAACCGAGCTGATGGTAATTGAAAGATACCGTATGTCCTCAAACAGGTCTATATCGCAACCTTTTTCACCGAGCGAAGAATCTTCAAGAAGTCTGACACACGGGCGAAAGATGTTTTCCGGATGGTTTTTAACTATAGCAGCAGTCGAACCGTCAGACAATTTTACAAGAGTCCCCGTAGGGTAAACACTGATGAGTTGAGAAAATTCTCTGACCAGCTCACAATCAAACTGAGAGTCAGAATTGGCTATTATATATTCCAGCGCATCCTTAGGATGCCAAGCCTTCCGATAGCTCCTTTGGCTTGTGAGAGCATCATAAACATCGGCTATCGCGAGTATACGTCCGAAAAGAGGTATCTGCGTGCCGGTATAGCCGAATGGATAGCCGCTGCCGTCAATCTTTTCGTGATGACTCTGAATCCCCGGCAAAACTTCGGTGGAAAGGTTGTAGCATTTACGCATGCGATCAACGCCCTTCAGGGGGTGAGTTTTGATAACTTCGAACTCATCATGGGTCACAGCGCCGTTTTTATTGATTATCTCAATTGGGATATCGATTTTGCCTATATCGTGCATCAACGCGCACAGAGTAATGTCCTCCAGCCTGTTGCGGGTAAGTCCCACTTCTTCGGCCAGCATGGCGCTGAGAATGCCCACATTCAAACTATGTGAATATGTATAATTGTCATAGCTTTTAATTTCAATCATGTCCATAAGGTGCTCTTCGCGATTCAAAATGCTGTCAACGATTTTTTCTGCGATTTTTTTCGTTGATTTTACGTTTGAACTGGAAATATACGGTTGATTGAAATAATTGGTATATAAGGAATGAAATTCGGTTGTCATTTCCTGCTTTGTCTTCGGGCTGATTATGCTCTTAGGCTCAATGTCCTCCGTACCCTCCATCTCAACATAAATGCCGTCAATATCACAAGCGGCAAGTCGTTTGATGTATCGGCCGGTCAGAACTTCTCCATCCTGAAGAAGAGCGAATAAGCCGCTTGGCGAAGAAACGCTTTTTGCAAGAATCATTCCCGGGCTTACCCTGGAAAGAGGGATGTAAATCACTTTGATGACCCCTTTTTCTCTTTAGATTCATAAAGTGTTGCGTTGATAGCTTTTTTACAAACAGTATATCGGTTACCTTATAGTTCTACGGCTTATTAATACTACGCTACAAAAAAAAGTTAAGTCTATTTTATAAAAAAATACTACTTAATGTAATTTTTATCAATATAATCCATAATAATACAGGCGCCAAAGTAATTGTACAGCAATTACTTTGGCGCCTGTATTATCTATTAAATCTATTTAATTCGATTTTTAAGACGGGAAATCAGATCATCCGCGATTTTGTCAAGCGGGAGCTGCTTGACAATGCCGCCAAGCTTAAAGGCTTCCATAGGCATACCGTAAACCACACAGCTGTCTTTATCCTGCCCGATCGTGTATCCGCCGAATTTGCGTATTCTGGTAATGCCCGAAGCTCCGTCCGCCCCCATACCTGTGAGAATAACGGCAATAGCGTTTTGCCCCGCAAGCTCTGAAACGCTGTCAAAAAGGACATTGACTGAAGGAGAATGTCCGCTGACCTTTTCGCCGATAACACTGCGGATATAGTAACCGTTCTCATCCTTTTTCAGAGTCATTTGATATCCGCCGGCGCCGACTATGATTTGACCGGGAACTACTCTGTCGAAATCCTCGGCTTCTTTAGCCCGCATCTTGCATATCCTGTTCAGACGGTCGGCTTAGAGCTTGGTAAAAGTAGCCGGCATATGCTGAACTATCAAAACAGGCGGAGTAGAGGCCGGCAGATCCTTCACGACATTAATAATCGCCTCCGTACCTCCGGTGGAAGCACCGATGGCAATAATGGTGTTGCTGTTAAAAGTCAGACTGCGTCCTGCGACTGAGCCGGAAGTCTGACTTGCGCCCGATATTGCCGGGGTAGATGAAAGCTCAAGACGCTTTACATTGGCTTTAGACGCGATTTTAATTTTTTCTATTAGCTTGGCGATGAAAATTTCGGCCGAATCGGTGACGCCCGCCTCGGGTTTCTTTACGAAATCAACAGCGCCGAGACTTAGGGCATCCAAAGCGTTTGAAGGAAGCGAGCTGACTACAACAATGGGCAAAGGATTTGTCGGCATAACGTTTTTTAGCAGATCAAAGCCGCTTGCGTTGGGCATTTCAATGTCGAGCGTTACGACGTCCGGATGCAGTTCTTTTATCTTTTTAAGCGCATCCTCCACATTAACCGCAGAGCCTATTACACTAAGTTCAGGGTCTTTGTTCAGAGAAATATTAAGTTTTGTTCTAAAAACAATAGAATCGTCGACGACCAATACTTTAATTGGCATTTTTAGGGACACATCCTCATTTTTTTTGCTTTCGGTATACGGACGGAAAAAGGTATGTATACTCGTTGTCGAATCTGCTTATCGTTTCAGAGTGACTGATAAAAAAGTATCCGCCTTCAATGTTTGCCTGATAGAACTTCTTCACTATCTGCTGTGCGGTCTGCGGTTTAAAGTATATCATAACATTACGGCAGAAAATTATATCGTAATAATTACTGTACGGAAACGGATCCATCAGATTGAACTTTTTAAATGATACCATATTTCTTATGTTGGATGCAACCTGAAAATTTCCGTCGGACATTTTTGACATATAATTTGACTTCCATGAAGCAGGCATTACGTCAAGCGAGCTTTCGGGATAAACCGCTTTTGCGGCAATTGACAGCGCTTCGGTGGAAACATCGGTTGCGGTGATCGAAACAGACCAAAGGTTTCTTTTGAAACCAACGGAGCTGTCAATTGCCATTGCGATATTATAGGGTTCCTGGCCAGTTGAGCAGCCGGCGCTCCATATTTTCAAGGTTCTTTTTGAGGTTTTTTCAATTTCTGGTATCACGGTTTTCGCGAGATAGTCAAAATGATCCGTTTCCCTTGAAAAAAACGAATAGTTTGTTGTGAGCTTATTCATTACCGATTCTATGAGCTTTGAGGACCTGTCGTTCCTGAGCAAATCGATATACTGCGTGTAGCTTTGAAGACCGTTTGCTTTAAGCTCTCCGGCAAGCCGAGCTTCTATCAGGTGGCGCTTCTGCGAAAGATCAATTCCGTAATGCTCACTGACAAACTTTACGAAATAGTCAAACTCGCTGTCTGAGAGTTTTACTATTTTGAAGGCTTCTTCGGTTTTCATAAGGGATTATTACCTTTCGTTCAGGATACTGCTACATCAAAGTCGTTAAGGAAAAACTTATCGCAGTCAAGATTCAGTACAATTTTATCATCAAGTTGAGATACGGAGGATATATAGTTTGATTTTTCACCGATTGTTTTAGGAGGAGGAATAACCCGGTCAGAAGGTACAGTCGCCACCTCCGAAACCATATCGACAATGAGGCCGACATGCATATCTCTGATATCAATTACAATGATGCAGTTTGTATCCTCATATTCATGCTCGGGTATTCCGAGCTTTTTTCTGACATCCAGAACCGGAATGACCTTTCCGCGCAGATTGATTATCCCCTTTACATAGTCCGCAACCCGAGGCAGCTTTGTTATCGACTGCACGGTTAGAATTTCAAGCGCCAACGCCAGAGGAAGACCATAGTACGTTCCGTCAATTGTAAACAGTAAATATCTGTCATTAAGAAAATCGACAAGTTCAGCTTTTTTCACCAGATTTGTCATCAGATATGTTCCTTCCTTAATTTTTTATTTCGGAGCTTATTGAAAAGCTGGGAGTTGTTTGATATTCTAAAAAGAGTTAAATATCGACAATATCAGTCATTTCTCAGCGTGTTGACGTCCAGAATCAGGCTGATGCTGCCGTCTCCGAGCACACTGCAGCCGGAAAGGCCCTGATTTTTCAAATTATACTTCTTTAGGAACACGGGGAAAGGCTTCACAACCACCTGGTATTCGCCCAAAAGCTCATCCGCAAACAGGCAATATCCGGAGTTGTTGCTGTCAACCTGAATCATAATGCCATCTGTAATGTTCTCGTAGCCTGATTCAATGTCAAACAGCCTTTTTAACCTCGCGATAGGATAGCATTCACCGCGCAGAAGAATCATTTCCGTGCCGTCGGTATTGTGGATTATCTGAGATTCGTCGGCAACCTTGAACGACTGCCGGATTGCCGTAATCGGAAGCGTGAATACAGTTTTCCCGACCGCTATGTTCATGCCGTCAACGATTGCGAGAGTGAGGGGTATTTTAATTGTGAAGGTAGTGCCCTTGCCCTTCTCGCTGCTGATGGCAATTGTTCCGCCGACCTGATCGATGTTCTTCTTGACCACATCCATACCGACACCGCGTCCGGAAAACTCCGTAACGCTGGTATTCGTTGAGAAGCCGGGGAGCAGAATGAGGTTAAAGATTTCTTTTTCCGAATATGAGGCTTCGGGCTTTTGCAGCATACCGTTTGACTTTGCCTTCGCGAGAAGCTTTTCGGGATCGAGACCCGCGCCGTCGTCAGAAATAGTTATTAGTATTTCGCCGCCCGTGTTCTTTGCCGAAAGCACTATTGACCCTACTTCGGACTTACCGAGAGCAAGCCTCTGTTCTGGCGTTTCAATTGCATGATCCATCGAATTGCGAACCATATGCATGAGAGGATCAACAATCGCGTCGTTAATGGTCTTGTCGACCTCGGTTTCTCCGCCTTCGGTGATGAGTTCGGCTTTTTTTCCAAGCTTTTTGCCCATATCACGAACAATCCTGTCCATCTTGTGGAAGGTTCCGAGCAGCGGCACCATTCGAATCGACATCACGATGTCCTGCAGCTCGTCTGTCAGCTTTCTGAGCTCGCGGACGGATTTTGTGAAATTGTCCAGACGCAGTCCGAGAATGTCGGGATTCCTTGCAACCATGGATTCAGCGGTAACGATTTCACCCACAAGGTCCATCAGATGGTCGAGCTTCAGCTGGTTGACGCTTATAAGGCTCTGCTTTACACCGCCCGCGCCCGCCTGCGCCTGATTTTTAATTGTATCGATTTTGGTGTCAAGAACTGCCTGTGCGGAATCCCCCGGAAAGATTTCGGACGAAATTTCGGCAGAGGCTTCTTCGGGTCTGCCGGTTTCCTCAGCGAGCACTTCGTATGATTTTATGCTCAGTGCGCTTTCGATCACCTTCAGCACCATATCAAGAGAATGCGAGGGCTTGCAGATAATCTTAAAACCGCTTTTAATAATTTCGGCGGCGAGAGCGGGATCGGTTTCGGGACTCGCCGGAACGGAAGTCAGTTCGTCGCAGTAGGGTCCGAGCTGGCCCAATAGCATGAATGCGCGGACATTTTCCATTCCGCAGTCGTTTTCAAAAAATATCTGAATCGTTACCGCACCGTCGCCGGACAATGTTTCCGAAGCGTCGGAAACAATATTTGCCGCGGGTGTTTCGTGAGTGGGCTCCGAAATTTGCTTTCCCTTGATAATTGCAGCCTGACTATGCAGCTGGGTAATGATTTCCGAAGCGTCGCCTTCAATGTATTCGCGCTCCTGCAGTTTTTCCAGCTCCCGTTTGAAAAAGTCCGATGCTTTGAAAACAAGGTCAAATATCGAGTTGAAAACAAGCCGCAGGCTGGTCGGATTTTCCCTTAGGATGAAAAATACGTCTTCGACCGCATGCGCAAGCGTTGAAATCGTGTTGAAGCTCATCATTGCCGCGGAGCCTTTGATCGTGTGTGTTATCCGGAATATACTGTTTATGTTCTCATCTGTAATACTCTTAGCCCGTTCGGACTCGAGCAGTATTTCATCGAGCTGTTCAAGCATCTCATTCGTTTCGTGAATAAAAGCTTCCATTAGAGATTCCATTACAAAATCATCCGTACTCATAAAATCACCTTTCCATAATAGCTGTCGCCGATATAGTTTGATTTGTATTATTTATACTATTGTTCGGCGAAAAGGAAAGAGAAATAATTGGTAATCCGCTTACAACGCTCCTTCAGTATGCTTTAAGAAGTAAAAAAGCCAATAATTTGACATTAATTTATTAATAAATGTTAAAAACCGCAGCATTCACCCGTTGTGTTTTTTTAAAAGCAGTCAATAAATATAACTGTGGAATAGCACATAAAAACGGCCTGAATTATGTTTACTTTTTATGGAAGAGGAGGTGGGCAGCTTGCCGGATTTTTTAAGAGTCACCAAACCACTGGTTACGCAAAACCAGAACATACAGCCTAAGCCGGGCGCGGAAACAAACGGAACGTTCAACATACAAAGCTCGACTAAAGTCGTTCAGGCACATAATCAAAGCGAATTGCTAAAGCAGAATAACAGCTTGACCGACGGCAACGATGTACCCACCCTTTTACTTAATCTTCTGAAGGACCCAACCGTTACGGTGTCCTATTTGAAAAACATCTTCATGCTTGAAGAGCTGTACAAGCTTCTGCCGGCCAACAACAAGACCGTTACGGCGGGCATTGAGGATATTCTTGGTACACTGCTCATTAAACCCGAACACATGACAGAGGAGATGCGCAGACAGCTGCGCGGTTCAACCGCCTTTTCGGGGGAACTGTTTGATTATTTAAGAGAGATCAGCTCACAAAACAAGGAAAAGCCCGATGTGCAGCAGGCAATAGCAAAGCTGCTTCGTTCGATTAACAGCATGGGAAACCAGCGGGAGATTCTCGGTTCCGTCGCCAACAATCTGTCTTATTTAAGAGAGCAGCTTTCTTCGAGCAAGATGCTTTCTGCAAAGCTTGATGGCCTGATTGTCAGATTTCTCTCGCAGGACGCGCCGGAGAACTTTTCTTCCCTGAAATCGGATACTCTTGCGCTGACAAAAAGCATTGAGGACAGCATACTGTATTCTCCCGCGCTTTCAAAAACGCTGTCAATACTTGTCTATAATCTGTCAAGGTATAATGCGAACACGGATTTTGCCGCCGAGTCTGCTTACAGACTGGGACAATTTCTTCAGCCCGCGCAGAGAACCGAGCTTAAGACTTTGATACAGTCGTACATGGACTTGAAGGCCGGAGAAAACGGCCTGTTGAGAACCGAGGATTCAGACGCGAATGAGTCGCGTGTTATGGCTTCTATTATCAGGCTCATTTCGCAGCAAAAAGAAGCGGGTACAAGCCCCGCCGACGCGTCAAAGCTGGAAAAGATGCTTTACAGTCTGCTTTCGTCGCCCTGCAACTTTACCCCTCTGCTGCATTTCATACTGCCATTGCAGTATAATGACATGAGAGCCTTCGCGGAACTTTGGATTAATCCCGAAATCGACGAGAAAGACATACCGGAGAATGCGTCTCAAGGTATGCACCTGCTTATGGTAATCGATGTCGAAGGTGTTGGACGATTCGAGGCGGAGTTTTCCGTATATAATTCGACGGTCGATTTTTCGCTGTACTGCCCGAAGGGCTGCGAGCAGGGCTATGAGGATTTTATGAAATCGCTTCCGAAGTTTTTTTCGGGAACCAGTTACCATGTCGGCAAAACAGAAGTATTAACCTTTGAAAATACACGTTCGCTCATGGATGTTTTCAAATCGCTGCCCTACAGGAGGGTCGGAGTCGATGTCAAAATATGATAAGAAAGCCGTCGCGTTGAAATACGATAAGGACAGCGACTTTGCCCCGGTTGTCGTTGCTTCCGGATACGGTCCGATTGCAGAAAAAATAATAGATATCGCCGAAAAGCAGGGAATACCCGTTTACAGGGATGACAGCGTTTCCTCCATGCTGTGTATGCTGGACGTAGGAAAAAGCATACCGCCGGAGCTTTACGGAATTATAGCTAGAATATACTGCAGCATACTCATGTCCGCGGAAAAGTACAAGGGCATTGATGCTCAAAGAGATTAAGGCTGGGAATTGCTGATGTTCCCAATATATAACTAAAGGGAGAAATGATATGGAAACCCATATAGTAAGACAGCCTATCCTTGACAGGAATCAAAAGCTTGTAGCATATGAGCTCGTATATTATCAGGATGCGAGTACTCTGTATAATCAGCGCGACGCGCATGTAGCCAACACAATAGTTACATTTTTTGCGGGAGTCGACGCAGGTGGATTCTTTGAAGGGAAAGACTGTTTTCTGACATTTACGCCCAATCTGCTAATGAAGGATATTCCCAAAATTTTCGACGAAAAAAAGCTTGTAATTCAGATTGAAGAGAATATCCTTATAAACCCGGACGCGAAGGCGATTTTGAACAGATATAAAAAAGACGGCTATCGCATTGCTGTCCTCGGATTTGACTTTAATAAGCGCTATTTGGATCTGCTTCCCGATATTGACATTATCAAGGCGGATTTTTCGGATCCCAAAATCGAAAGCATAGGGGTTCTGTGCAAGCTGGCAAAGAATTTCGGGAAAGAGCTGGCGGCCTACGGCATTAACTCTCCCGCATCAAAGGAGCTTGCGCTGGCCTATGGCTGTGACTATCTGCAGGGCGACAGTGTTTCTGTAATGATCACGACCAAGGTTCACAAAATGAACTATATGCAGTCAAACTTTTTCAGGCTGATGACGGCGATAACCAAGGAAATCGCTGAATTTGACGAAATAGCTAAAATTATCTCAATGGATGTTACACTGTCCTTTTCTCTGCTTAAAATGGTCAACTCATCATATTTTGCCCTGCCGAATAAAATCAGTAGCATTAAACAGGCTCTGACGATTCTTGGACTCAGTCAGCTGAAACAGTGGATATACCTGCTCAGCTTTTCGGACGACGGCGGCGTTACGGATCAGCTTATCAAGCAGTCGTTCCTTCGCGCCGTTTTCTGCCAGGAAGTGTCCTCATATATTGATAATTTCCCTATTACAAAGGCTGAGGCCTACTTGCTTGGTATGTTTTCAACGCTTGGGTCGCTGCTCGAAGTACCAATCAAAGAGGCGGTTGAGGAACTACCGCTTACTGCCGAACTGAAGAGCGGCCTTACGGGCAACGACGGATATTGCGCGGAGCTGCTGAAGCTGTGCACCCTGTATGAAAAAGGCAAATGGAGCAAAGTCGCCGCAGTAATCCAGAAGTTAAATCTGCCGGAGGATGTCGTAAAAGCAAAATATATGGAATCGGTTGAATATGTCAATGGTATATGGTCGGAGCTTTCAATACCTGCTGCGGGCATTGATTACTTATAATAAGAAAAGCTCCTTTCGAAAATGCAGAATTGCGCTTGGCGGTGATAATACTTGAAAATGAATCTTAATAATATTCTTGGCTGCATGTGCGAGCTCAAAACGATGGATAATGAATTTCTGGGCATTGGAAGAATCAGCGCCTACAATTTATCTGACAATTCATTGGAAATCGTTTCCTGCGATGGCAGCAGTATGCCGAGTATGCGATATGAGACAAAAGTCAAAATCAATGTATTTGGCAGCAAGCGCGGCTTCTTGGGGCTGGAAGGCTATGTTTATATTGCTCATAACAGCTTTTGGAGACTATATGACGTAAACAGCCTAGGTGAAAACGAAAGGCGCAGCTATTTTAGGATCAAGACCAATTCGCGTGCTGAGGTCGAGGAAATTATAAAGCGCGAACAGTCGGAAAATGACGGACAGGAAGCGGAGAACATGCAGTCTGTAACGTTTCCCTGCGTCGTTACTAGTGTCAGCATTTCTGGCGCGCTTATAGTAATTGAAAAAGCCGGCTGCAATTTCCGTGTCGGCTCAATGCTTCAGATTAATGCTTTCACCGTCGGGGAAAGCAGCCAGCTTTTTACACTGAAATGCGAGGTGAAAAGAGTTGAGAATAACGAGAGGCTCGGAAAACTGTTAGGGTGTGAGTTCACGGACCTGAATGATAATGAAATTCAGAGTCTGTGTCAGGCAATTTTTGCGCAGCAGCGCCTGGAGATTCACAGAAAAAAAGGTTTCCATTAACGCGAACTTAAAAAGACAAAAAAGCTGCTTAGCATTATGTTCCAAGCAGCTTTTCAGTGGGAAGTATTTAAAGAGCCTCAATCATGGTGAGGATGAGAGCGGATCTGTATCGCAGCCTTTATCAGGGCGTCAATAATTATTTTCTTAGGTATTTCAGTTTCGACTAACTCGATTTTTGAAGATTGAACAACCGCGTAGCGCGGAGGAAGAGCGTTGAGAGCATAGGCGCAGATATCGCAGCGGCAGCGGTCACAGCTACAGACGTTAAACCTCTTGATAACCGCGTCCACATTCTTTAATACGAGGCTTTCCATAACATTTATCGTTGAGATTGCTTCCGATTCATAAAAGCTCGGACTTCTGGCAAAGATTTTATCCCGCAGAGCGGAAAGCGAATCAGGACTGGCCTCAGCTTCGGGCTGTTCCGGAGAAGCGGCAGAGCTGAAAGGATTACTGCTGAGGGCAGGCATAATTTTTGAAAACATCAAATCCTTATCGAGCTCTTTTTTTGATTTCGCCATTTTTTATATAATTCTCCTTTCAAAGAGCTCTTTGACAAGGGCCATATAATCTTTAACTGCATTATTTTCCGGAGCATAATCAATAATATCCTTCTGCAGAGTAGTCATAGCTTTGCTTATAACATTGCTGTGCCTTATTACCGTATCCAGAAGAGGTATGTTCAAATGAGTCGCCAGCATTTGGGCCGTTTCCTTTGTGGTGCGGCTGAGCGCTTCGCGGGGGTAGTAGCGCAGCAAAAACATTCCCGCTATCGTTAAAGTGGGATTGAAGGCTTTTTTTATACGGAATATAGTTTCGTGAACCTGGATGATGCCATGCAGGCTGTACCCGTCCGAGAGGCCGGGAATAAGGACTATATCGGATGCTATTATTACATTGGAAGAAAGCAGACCGAGCTCAGGAGGAGAGTCTATCAGTATATAGTCATACATCGGGAGAACCGTTTTAAGGCTTTCCTTCAGCATATGCTCGCTGCCTGGTCCTGTAAACTCGCGCTCAACATTACCGAGTATCGCATCGGCGGGAATGATGTCGACGACGTTTGATTTCTGTATCGCATAGCGCGCTTTAACATTGTGCTTAATAACGTCGTATATCGTCGAGTGCTCTCTTGTGTCGGCGTTCATACTGAACGAAAGATAGCCCTGGGGGTCGAAGTCAACACAAAGAACACTGTAGCCCATATGTTTCAGACAGGCGGAGATGGCATTTGTCGATGCGGTTTTGCCCACGCCGCCCTTTTGATTAATCAGAGAAATTACCTTCGCCATTTTGATCACCACTCCTCAATTGCTGATATTATCATAAATAATTCTATATTTAAATAGTTTATTACATGTTTATACAGCAAATTTATGCCCGCAGCAGGGGCACCATCTCAAATATTATTGCTGTTGAAGTTTTTCGCGGCATACTTTTGGACGGAGGCAGGATGCGTAAAACGCCGGGAAAATGTTATGCTTGATACAATACCGAAAAAATATACAATAATTTATGCGTTGTTATGTGTAAGTACTTTAATTCTTTCGTTTTAGACGTATAAATAAATTGAGGTATAAGATAAAAAATAATTGACATAAGTAACTACAATTCTTAGTTCACCTAGATTTTTATATTTATTAACAATATTTTGGAGGCGCTATAAGACATGGAGATAAAACCCATCCAGAACTATTATAAGACGCAGGCTACGGCAAATTCCGCGAACACGAAAAAAACCGTGGAGGAAAGCAGCGCGCCGGTGGCGGATACCCGCGGAGCGGATAAGATCGACATAAGCGCGGAGGCCAGCTTCAAAGCCGAGCTCGGCAAATATGCCAGAACTTATGCAGCGAGAAGTACCGAGGAAGCATCGACAGAGCGTATTTCGGAGCTCAAGCAGCAGTATCAGGGGGATACCTGCCCAATTTCCGGAAGCGATATCGCGGCGAAAATAATTTCCGGAATACTCGGACCCGGAGCTAAGGATTAAGTGAAGATAGTAAGTTTGAAGAAAGTTTCAAACTTATATGATTTAAGCGCGTGTTGCTCGCCCTGCGGGCAACCGCAATACATGCGCAATTTATGACCATTCCGTTACGTGGTCATTTGTGCCTTGTGTGCTGAGAAAGGAATGACCATAAAATGGATTCTCGATATAACGAGTACATAAGCTTCCTGTCGAAATACAGGGACGAGCTTTCTTCTTATCTTGAAAGCGAATGCGAGAAGCGCAGGGCATTGCTAGGGAGCGATTTTTTAAGGCTTGAGAAGATGCTCAAAGTCCAGCAGGCGGAAACCATGAAGTTCCGCGAGCTGGAATCCAAAAGAGCAAAGCTGCAGTCAAAGCTCGGCCTGCCGGGGGTAAAAGTCGCGGAGCTTCTCAAAACGATTGACGACCCTGAAACTCACAGGAGCGTCGAAGCTCTTTTTGCAGAGATAGCTGCCTATGCGGAGCAAATCCAGGAGCAAAACAGGCAGTCGCTTGAACTGGCTGAAACAAACCTTAAAATTATCGATTTGGTTCGCGGAGGCAGTGCCGCTGAAGCGCGCAGCTCGTATTACGGCCCCGAAAACAGCCGCCGAACAGTCTATTCTGCCGGAGAAGCCTTCGAAGAAACGGTATAGGAGGATATTCAGTTGAGATCAACTTTTATAGGAATGGAGACAGCTAGGTCCGCAATTGTCGTAAACCAGCTTGCGCAGGATGTCATTGCAAACAATCTTGCCAACAGCGGGACTGCCGGTTATACAAGGCAGCGCGTTGAAAGAACCTCTGTGGCTGTATCTTCCTATTCAAGCCGTGTGTCATCAAGCTCAATGGGGAATACCGGCACGGGGGTTGCGGCGCTCGGAGTTTCACAGATTCGCGATTCTTTTCTTGATAAGAGCTTTCGTGACCAATACTCTGTGAGCAGCGGGTTTTCTCAAACAACGGATATACTGAGCGATATACTCAGCGTATTCCCCGACGGCGCGGACATTACGGACGACTCCGGACTGCTAGGTGGACTTGAGGGACTATATAAAAATCTGAACACATTTATCCAGTCGCCCACCTCCCAATCCGAGGCGAATCTGGTAAAGTCTTCATTTACGAATATAACACAGATACTTAAACAGCTGGACTCAGGCCTCACGACGGTCTGTCAGCGCCAGACAGAGAATCTCCAGTCATCGGTGAGCAGAACAAACGACCTGCTGGAGCAGATTGCAAACTTAAACAAGAGCATTGCCGGTGATGCATCGGTAATGTCCAATTCCCAGAGCAAGTATTTCGCACCTAATGAGCTCCTTGACCAGAGGAATTTGCTTCTTGATGAGCTTGCATCATACGGAAATATAAATGTAACCAACAATAATGACGGTACCGTCAGTGTCGAAATGGGCGGGAGAACAGTCGTTGATAAGGGCGATTGCGATTCCCTTTCGATGAATGTTGATAAAAACAACTATGTCGACGTCGTTTGGAGAACCACCGGTGACAGTGTTTCCATGACGGGCGGTTCCATCAGCGCGTATGTGAACGTTATAAACGGCAGAGGCAGCAATGTTCAGTCCAACAGCGAGACGCCCACTCAGGGAATACCCTATTACCGAGACAGACTCAATACCTTTGCCAGTGCGCTAGCTGACATTGCGAACACCACTATTCCTGCAACAGTGGACGCATCGGGGAAAGCTACTTCATATAAGACGCTGTTGTCCGGTTTTAATTCGGACGGAACGAAGGCTGCTAAGGTCACTGCCGGAAATATCGCAATCAGCAGCGAATGGAGTTCAAGCGGGGCGGGCTACATCGTTTACAGCAAGAGTGAAAATGTTGAGGATTATGCCCAGCTCTTGTCAAACAGGATTTTTAAAGACAGCACCACCTTTAATTCCTATGGCGAGAGTTATACCGGAACCTTCTCGAATTACACGATAGAAATGCTCGGTAAAATAGGTACTGATGTAAGTTTCAATAAAGGCAGAAGCGAGGCAACGTCTACTATTGCGGACGATTATCTTTCAAAGCGAGATTCGACTTCGGGGGTACAACAGGATGAAGAAACTTCAAATATGCTGATATACCAGAAAAGTTATCAGGCAGCCGCCCGACTTATGACCGTCATGGACGACATGCTGGATACTCTGATTAACGGCATGGGGCGTGTCGGAAGATAAGCCTTCCCGAAGCCCGGGATGAAAGGAGCTGCGACAGATGAGAATATCGGACAGGCAGACTGCCAGAGATTATCTTAAATATCTCGACAAGGCCAAAACCAATTATGCTGATACAAACGAGCGAATTGCTTCCGGAAACAGGTTCGTAAGCATAGCTGACGATGTTTCTGCGGCGACTAAGGCGCTTCGGGTCAGGGTGGATAAGTCAAAGACCGAGGAATACTACGATAATGTCAAAGCTGTTAATGAGCGGCTGTCTACAACGGAAAACGCTCTGACCTCAATAAACGGTGTTCTCAGTACAGCGCATTCAAAGGTGCTTGCCGCAATGAACAGCACCAGCGGTGAATCGGGAAGAGCGGCACTGGCCAACGAAATCGGTTCAATTCGCGATGAAATTCTTCAGTTTGCAAATACGAGCTACAACGACGCCTTTGTGCTTGGCGGCTCCAGCTCCGGCGAGGCCCCGTTTTCAACGGACGGCTCAGGAAATCTTTTATATAACGGAATCGACGTCAATATTATTAAAAAGGATTCCGCAGGATATTACTACATGGATGGGGCGGACAGAAAAGATATTCCGATGGACGGTGATACCTATGTGGATGTAGGGCTGGGAATAACCATGAACGGCTCCAGCGTACAGTCCGACACGGCGATGAAAACCTCGTATTCGGGGCTTGAGATTCTGGGCTTCGGCACAGACACCGACGGAAACCCGAACAACGTCTATAACATGCTGACTAAACTGAAGGACAGCATAACAGATTACGATGCGGGCACAGTCGGAAACTATGACAACAAGCTTGTTTCTTTTACCTCAAATTTCAGAGGGTACTTGACGGATATAGGAGCTAAAACGAGCTTTCTGGATACGATTGAAAAAAGAGTCAGTACAACCATAGACACATATCAGAGTCAGATAAGCCGACTGGTCGGGGTTGACGATGCGGAAGAAGCGACCAATCAGAGCATGAATGACTATGTGCTCAAAGCGGTTCTTTCAATGGGTTCAAAAATCATTCCTGTTTCGCTGATGGATTTTCTAAACTGAATCGGACCATAGATTACGAAGGGAGGAATAACAATGCAGCTACTTAAAATCTCAACTACCCCGATGAAATTCGAACTTGAAGTCGAAAGCGCAAAGCTGGAGTATAAGCAGGACGTTAATCCTTCCTGTGATATTAACACAACTTCTTCACAGCTCGAAATGCACTCGCAGAACGCAGAAATCCATATTGACACATATGAGGCGAGAAAGTCAATGGGACTAATGGACATAGAGGACAGCGTCCAGCAATATGCCGCGAAGGGTAAGGAGCATATACAAAAGCAGACTCAGGAGTATGTCCAGTTCGGGGAAGCTATGGCAGATATTCAGGATGGTACGGAAATAGGCGACATTGTCAGACAAAAGATGCTGGAGCAGCCCGAACTTTATACAACGTTTATGCCGAGCGCTCCCGCCGAGCTTTCATATGTCCCTGCGCAGCTGGATATCAGCTATA
Organism: Oscillospiraceae bacterium; assembly: GCA_041891555.1. Lineage (GTDB taxonomy): Bacteria > Bacillota > Clostridia > Oscillospirales > Oscillospiraceae > UBA2658. Next base: position 7,880 of record JASDTK010000123.1, on the reverse strand, counting down.
AGCCCGGGGACGTGAATCTGGACTGGAAGATTAAGGACAGCCCCGTCAAGTACGAACCGGGTAGCGTCCATATGAAAATAGTCCAGTACGCTGATATAGACATCCAATATCTCGGAGGGCCGATGTATGTGCCGCCAAGTGCGGCTCCGGACTATGAAAAAAAGACGGAGGCCGAATAAGATTAACGTGACCGTTAAATACTGAAAGCCGGGTGATTGAAAATGAAAATAAAAACCAGAGACTTCGGAGAAGTGGATGTGTCTGAAAAGGATATATATCATTTCACGCAGCCGCTATTCGGGTTCGAACCTTACACCGATTTCGTTATTCTTAACGATAAGGAAATCGGAGAAAATATCATCTGGCTCCAGTCCGTGCAGGAGCAGGGAATCTGCTTTATACTCATGGATCCGAGCGGGATGTCAGCTGCGTTTTCACCTGTACTGCCCGAGGGCGCTGATGCGCTTCTGGGTGAAGGCGACTGCCTGTGTTGGGTTGTAGCAGTTGTACCCGAGGATTTCAGGAATTCTTCGGTCAATTTGAAGAGTCCTGTTTTTATAAACACGGAAACACATCATGCCGCCCAGATAATGCTTGAAAGCGATTACCCCGTCAGATTCTTCTTTTTAAAGGAGGGAAATGACCGATGCTCGTAATTTCAAGAAAAACCGATGAGTGCATCATAATAGAGCCGGAGCAGGGCGAGCCGATAGAAATCAGGCTTCTGTCGATTGATAATCAGGTGCGGGTCGGCATAAGTGCTCCGAGCGGATGCAAAATCTGGCGCAAGGAACTTTTTACAACCGTTGAAGCAAACAGAACAGCGGCCGAAAACACGTCATTCGGAAGCCTGCGCAGCTTGACTTCCGAAATGAGCTCTGGAAAAGGCAGCGATTAAATGGACGAAAAAATGGAAAACAGCAATGCCTTAAAAAAGCTTCTTTGCGAGAGAGAGGAGCTTTTCAGCGAGGTCGAGAAAATTACCAACGACATTTTCGAAGCGCCCGCTGATATTATAAATGCGCTCCTTGAAACAAGAGGAAGCACTCTTGAAAAGGCGAGTATAGTAAACGAAAAAATCAGCGCTATTACAGAAGGCGACGAGTATTTGAAAAGCGTGCTGAATTGCTCCTGTGATATATCCGGCCTTTCGGAAGAATCGAAAGAGCTGTTTGAACAAGCCCTTCGAATCAGAGCGATTATCAATCGTATTCTCAAAAACGAGGACTGTGTCCGCCTGAGAATTGAAAGTGAAAGAGACTCGCTGCTCGGGAAAATCGAAAATTTGAACCGCAGCAGCAAGACGGTTGCCGAAAGCTATAAGCGCTCCGTTGAAACAGCGCTCCCGCACGGTTTTGGCGACGGAAAAAGCAAAAACATATAGGAGACAGTCGGGCAATCGGAACTCTACCTACTGGACCCCGATTAAACGATGATATTTGAGGTGACGATATTATGAGTTCCAGCATTTCAAGTTCAAATTACTATAATGTTAGCAGCACCAGCAGCAATAACGGCATATCAGGACTTATGTCTGGAATGGACACCGAGAGCATGGTCAAAAAGATGCTCAGTGCGACGCAGTCAAAAATAGATAAACAGAATCAGCTGAAAACAACAACTGAATGGAAGCAGACAATTTATCAGGGAGTCGTTTCCGATATAAATACTTTTAAAGGTAAATATTTTGATTCAACTTACGGCTCGACGCTTGCGACAAACCTCGCAAGCTCCTCGTTTTTCAATTCGATGGTTTCATCTGTTACAAGCGGAAGCTCCGTGAAGGTTGTCAGTTCCAGTTCAAGCGCATCAACGGGCGATATGAGCGTTGTGGTTTCTCAGCTCGCTAGCGCCGCAAACATATCATCCTCAAGCAAAATGAGCGGAACGCAGACGATAACCGGCTCCGCCATGGATGTTGCCGCCATAAAAAGCACGATTGATTCCGGCAAGGAACTGGCCGTTACGCTTTCGCTTGACGGAACAGCCAAGACACTGACTTTTTCAAAAGCTGATTTTTCGGGCACTGTCGACGCGGATTCGATAAAAAGCGCCCTGGACGCGGAAATAACAAAGGCCTTCGGTTCCTATGTCAGTGCGTCAATGACTTCGGACAATAAGCTGACGCTTTCGCTCAACCTTAAGGACACTAACGGCAATATTGAAGACGGCCACGAACTCACGGTAACGGGCGCTGACGCAAAGAGCTTTGGTATTACCCCCGGCGCCTCAACTCTGATTTCCGGGAGCACAAAGCTTGGAGACCTGAGCGGAATTCAGGGGGATGCATATTCGTTTACAATTAACGGCACGTCGTTCACTTTTTCGTCCGCCGATACTGTCAGCGGAATGATGAACAAAATCAACACAAGCGACGCGGGAGTCAAGATCAGCTATTCCTCAATGAACGATAAATTTACCATGCAGACTGCATCCACAGGCGCGCAGTACGGCATTGCCATGTCGCAGCAAACCGGAAATCTGCTCAGCGCGATTTTCGGCAGCAGCGCCGTTTCCGCCGCGTCAAAGGCAAACAGTGACGTTACACTGCAGGCGGCCGCGGTAAGCTGCACAGGTCTCGACGGTGCCTATACCACAACGGGTGCATCCATGAAGATGACGGTGAACGGAACGGATTACACCTTCACGCTTGCCAACAAGGAGACAGATTACACAAAGTCAGAGGTAGAAAGTGCTCTCAACACTTGGCTGACCGAAACGTTCGGTCAGACGGACAGTACTTCAAATATTAGCTATGCCGATGGCAAGCTGACAACCGCGGAAGGCTATGCCGTTTCTTTTTCAAAAACTACTGTCGACACATCTGATTCCACCGCAGTTGCTGCAGCCGCTAAAACCGACCTCGCTCTGGCATTCGGGTTTTCAACGAGCGGCGCGTCGAATGCGGTGACGGGAGATACCAATATTGCGGACGTTCTTCAGTTACAGGGTCTCAGCTTTTTGGAATCTGATGGTACCACTGCGGCAACAAAACTTTCCGATATTGCCTCCTATTTGTATAACGGGACAAGCTATTCTGTCAGTTATTCAGAAGGCGACCTGTATATTTCGGGTACGTCGACGCTTAATCTGTCCGGTACAGGGCTTGAAACCTTATTCGGCTCCACTGTCGAGCTGGGAACCGGAACAACGGCAACCGGCGCGGTAAAAGCGGGTACGGACGCGCTTGCCGAAATAGACGGCGTCAGCACCTCGCGCAGCAGCAATACCTTCACCGTCGGCGGAATCACCATGACGGCAACGAAGGTGAGCAGTGAAAAAACTGTTATCGGCACAACCCGTGACACCGACTCAATAGTCAGCGCCGTGAAATCATTTGTTACAGACTACAATACGATGGTTTCCAAATTATACTCGCTGATAACCGAAGATCCAGATTACCGCGATTATGCGCCCTTGACCTCTGCGCAGAAAGAAGATATGTCAGACTCTGAGATTACCGCATGGGAAACAAAAGCAAAAACGGGTCTTGTCCGAAGCGATTCTGATATAAGCTCATTTTTATCCTCATTGCGCACCGCTATGGATACGACATGCAAGAATGCGGGAATAGCTCTTTACAGCATCGGAGTTGAAACAAGCGCGTGGGATTTGACCGGACAGCTGTTGGTTGACGAATCGGCGCTGAAAAGCGCAATAGCGTCGGACCCGGAGGCGGTCGCAACTTTATTTACCGATTCGGCCGATGGCCTGGCAAAGCAAATTTCGACAATCTGTGATAAAACCGCCAAGCTCAGCGTTGCAAGCCCCGGCTCGCTTGTCTCGCTTGCGGGCGCAAAGGGCTGGTCGGTAAACGCAAAGACCAATGATTTGTATCTGCAGCTATCCACAATAAGCGATAAGCTTGATGATCTTCAGGATAAGTACGATGACGAAAAGGACCGTTATTGGGCAAAATTCACCGCAATGGAAACAGCGATGGCGAGCTAGTCCTCTCAGAGCAGTATGATATCGTCAACGTTCAGCTCATGACAGCACCTAACATAAAGGCAGAGTGATTTTTATGATGACAAACCCATATGAAACCTATAAGCACCAGTCGGTAATGACAATGACCTCTGGACAAATTCTTTTACTGGTGTATAATGAGCTAATTAAGCAGCTAAGTATGGCTCAGAAGGCGTTTGAAAAAAACGACATACCGGAGATAAACCGCTCTCTGCAAAAATCACAGGCAATAATCTGTGAGCTGAAGAGCACTCTTAATTTTGACTACAGTATTTCGGCAGAGCTCAACGATCTCTACGATTTCTTTTATACCGCCGTTCTCAGCGCCAATACGAAAAAAGATGCCTCCGAGCTGCCGTCAATTATCGAGATGGCGACTGAAATGAGGAGCACTTTTGCCGAAGCGGAGAGAATGGCACGCGAATAAGGCTGGGCTAAGGGGGTAGTGTCAGGTGTTTTTCGATTCCAGTAATTTTAAAGTGCTGAAAGCGGGCGTTTCTCTCGCGCTGATGCAGCAAAAACTGAGTACGCAGAATATCGCGAACATAGAAACCCCAGGCTATAAGGCCAAGAGCCTTTCATTTGACGGTGTACTGAGTTCTGTTCAGAATGAAAATGATAAACCTGAAATCAGCGGCATAAAGGCATCCATCATCACCAGCGACGCGGAATCCGCACAGCCAAACGGTAATAACGTCAATCTTGAAGCGGAAAGCATAACGCTGTATAAGGCATATGCGCAGTACAGTGTGCTTCTGAATCAGATCAGCACCGAGTTTGATAAATACGGCTATGTACTCAACTGCAACATGTAATTCGATATTGTAGACATAGAATCAAAGCGTCAGGAGGAGAAAAAATGTCATTTAGCTCATCTTTGGATATAGTCGGCTCCGCGCTGACGGCAGAGCGCTTCCGTACAGATATAATTACGCAGAACATTGCAAATGCTCAAACGACGGAAACCTCAAGCGGCGAGCCGTATCGCCGCCAGCAGGTAGTGTTCGAGGAGATTCCGCTTACTTTTTCCGAAGAACTTGATAAAGCTAAATCTGGCGGCGTGCGCGTATCAAATGTAGTTAAGAGCGACGCTGAATTCAAACTCATTTATGATCCCACGAATCCGGACGCGAACGCGGAGGGCTATGTTCAGTCCTCCAACGTTGATACCACTGAGGAGCAGCTTGACCTTCTTGCGGCAAGCAACGCATACGAGGCCAATCTGACGGCGCTGTCAGTTGTTAAGGCCATGATAAACAGAACAATCGAAATGGGAAATAAATAGTAAACTGAAAGTTTAAGCCCCTGTGCCGTTATGCGGCTCGGGGGCTTTTTTGCTATGCCGGATAAGCAATATGAGGCTCGAAAGTGAATGCTTGCTGTATACGAAAAAGACAAAAAAGGGGCGGTTCCGAAGAACCGCCCTCTTGGATTCATTATAACCAATTAACCATAAGGCCACTCTCCTTAAGGCGATTTTCCTTACTGGAGGAGCTGGAGGATGGACTGCGGGTTCTGGTTCGCCTGAGCAAGCATTGCCTGAGCAGCCTGAGAAAGGATGTTCATCTTGGTGTAGTTCATCATTTCTTTTGCCATGTCTGTATCACGGATACGGCTGTTTGCAGCGTCCATGTTCTCAGTCGTGGTGTCCATGCTGTTGATAGCGTACTCAAGTCTGTTCTGGAGAGCGCCGAGGTTGCCGCGGTTTGTGGAAACCGTGTTGATAGCGGCTTTGATGGTGCTGATGGAGTTACCAGCTGCTGTCTGAGAGGAAACGTCCAGTCCCGCGGTTCCGAGGCCTTCAGCGGTCAGGTCGCCAACTTTAACAGTAACCTTGTTGAAGGAATCATTGGAGTCACCGACCTGAAGGACAAGGCCGTTACCAACTGAAGCGGGATCGGCTTTAAAGCTAGTAACATCATCTGCAACGTTATGTGCAGCTACTATCCCATCATCTTTCATGGCAGTATTCAGATTTGCAACAGTAGCTGCTACAGATCCACCGACTAATACACCAGTAGCATTTTTGTTATCTGTTTTTTCTCCGGCTACACCTATAATCTCATAGGTCTTGCCATTAATCGACAATGAATCGCCGTCTTTAAGCCCTGTTAAGTCAACTGTATTGTAAGCATTTTCACCTTTAACTGAAGTACCATCCATGGAAGCGGTTCCAGTTGGATCGTTTGTCGCAATTGAAGTTACGACAGGTGCATTAGCTCCGGTTGATTTAGAGGTCAAAACGATGGCGTGCGTACCATCTGCACCAGAGACATCAAAGAGAGAATTAAGAGTCGAGTTTCCGGTAATAGCTCCTGCAATAGCAGCTGCGTTATCTCCGTCATCTGTGGAGCCGGTATAAGTGAGGTTTACAGTTTTTAGATCGCCGCCTGCGTCAGTATACTTCACAGCAAGCGTGTGAGATCCGGCCGCTCCGACACCGACAGCTGCACCGGTCGTGTAGGTAGACTTCGATGCTGCAACGGTTGTGATATTTGCGAGAGCGCCGTTTACAGTTGCGGAAGAAACTGCGACGTTCTTTGTGCCGCCCAACGATCCGTCGAGCAGATTGATGCCGTTGAAGTTCGTGGACTTGCCGATACGGGTGATTTCTGTGTTGAGCGAGTCTACTTCGGTCTGGATAGCGTCACGGTCGACGTTGTCCTGAATGGTTCCGTTTGCGGATTTCGTTGCAAGGGATACCATGCGGTTGAGCATGCTGTGGACCTCTGTCAGTGCACCTTCAGCGGTCTGTACGAGTGAAATACCGTCCTGAGAGTTCGCGGATGCCTGTGTGAGACCCTGGATCTGAGCTTTCATTTTCTCACTGATCGCGAGGCCGGAGGCGTCATCGCCCGCGCGGTTGATGCGATAGCCGGAAGAAAGCTTTTCAAGGCTCTTTGCAAGCTGTGTGTTGTTTGTGCCCAACTGACGATATGCGTTAGTGGACATTGTGTTGGTTCTTACGACCATACCCATAGTAAAATACCTCCATGTATTTTGTTTGTTTCGGAGCGCGTCCATGCTCTCCGAACTGTAATGTTGTGTCTCGACCCACGAAGCGATCTGTGCACCGAACACTGCGAAAATCGAAACGCTTCCAACCGAATCAATCCGGTCAACTTAGTTATTGCACGTCAAATGGAAAACTAAAGATATATTTATTGTTTTTTTCAAACAAGCCGATATGCATAATAATGCAACGATATTCATGAAAATATGTATAATAATACAATTACGTCCAATTTATCCATTTAAATTAACACAAAAAACGTAAAGCACTATTTCGTTGCATCAAAAGAAAGTTTTTAAATACTCCAAATATAGATATATTCATAACAACAATTTTACTTGCCAGCTTTTTATATAATCGAATAGTTATGAATAACATATAAAATATAGAAAAAAAGCCCTAGCTTTCCAAATATGGATAAGCATAGAGACAATATAACCTATTATTCGACAAATAACATTATTTTACGCATAATTACTACAATTTTTGCTTTACAAGTCCATGCTGAAATGGTACCATTAATACGAATCAGTTATACTATGATTTGCGATTTTCTAAAACAAAAAACAAAAAAATTCTGCACTATTTTTTGGGCCAAAAGGAGCGATAAAATGGGGAACTTTATTTCGGCAATTCAGCCGATTCAAAAGATGGCCTTTTCGAAAATCGAAGAAGCGGAAAATAGTACTGAATCCTCAGCGCCGTTCGTGAATATATTAAAGGATGCCATAAGCGAATATACTTCAAAGCAGGAGGCGGCAGATGCCGAAAAGACAGCTCTGGCGCTCGGCGAATCGGATGATCTCACGAGGATTCAAATTGACTCATTAGAAGCGGAAACAGAGCTTCAGACTACCTTCCAGCTAAATTCACGGGTAGTGAAGGCTTAATATTATTT
>JASDTK010000122.1:0-3913 GCA_041891555.1 Oscillospiraceae bacterium | reverse complement strand
ACTGCGAGATGTGTATAAGAGACAGTTGTCGTGCAGGACAAAGGAGATAAGTGGCTGAAAACCCTTTTGATGATTCACGGCGTCTTTGCAATAACATGCTTCATAATGCCTATACTGGGTTTATTCAGCGCCGACATGAAAGGTTCCTCATTAATTGGAACCTTGATTATGGAGTTCTGGTGCGTCTATTTCATTCCAATCGGAGTGCTGTCCTACAGATATTTTCGCTTAAAAGACGATGTCAATGCGAAATAATCCGGTGGTTTGTCACGAAAGCAATACATAAAACGGTACGATTATTAAAGAATAATTATTCGAAATGACCAAAACCCGGTGCGGAATTCAAAAATTCCGCACCGGGTTGCTTTTTTTTGTCCGCTTGGTGAATCACTCACTTTTTCTCGCAGCTTTTTATTGCGCGCTGAATTTCAAAAGAAATTTCTTTTGTGCGGGCAATGCCCATAATTAAGGCGGCGTCCAGCGTCACGCCGTTTTGGATGCTGTTAATTATCGCTTCGGTGATTCCGCCCTTTGTGGTCATTTTTTCGATATACTGCTCCGTTTCGGTATTGTCACGAAAATCGGGCACAGCGCTTGCCGCCCAAGTATAGAGCTCTGAAAGCAAAGGAAATTCCGTTTTTACTCTCCCGATTGCCTCTGAACAGGCGTCCGGATTGTTTAATTTCAATAATGCGGCGGGCAGACAGACTCCCGCAGTGAAGGTGTCCATATCTTTTTCAGCATCGATTTGTATGTATTTCAGATTGAGCACACTAGTCAGATGCTCCAAATATTCGTGCCGCGGATACGCGGCGGCGACGCCTTTTTCGGATGAAATGGTATCCGGCCCGCTGAACATCATCCGGTAGACCTCTTTTTTAAATATACCGTTCAATAACTCTACAGGAACACCAGCCATACAGGAAACGATCATACTTCTGTCGGACGCGAAACTTCCCTCAAATTCCGGAATGTCATTCGGCTTTGTTATGACTAAAATGATACCGGCTTCCGCGAACAGCCTTTTATTATCGGCAAGACACGGCGCCAGACCCTTAGCCTCAAGTTTTTGATAGGTGAGGGGATTGCCTCTGTAAGAAATCAGGAGGTTTTCTTTTGCAAGACCGTGTGCAATTAAGGACTGCGCGATTGCCTGTCCCAGATGGCCGCAGCCGACGATTCCGACCTTGAGCCTGTTAAGAAGTTCCAAATCACAAACCAAAGAGCCAGCTCCTTTCTGAGATGATGCAGTTTTATAACAGACAAAATCTGTTTCCGCCTTCCTGCTTAGCATGATACATAGCCTTATCAGCTTTCTCAACTACCTCGAGTACGTTTTTTTCGTCCGATTGATATGCGATTCCGATACTCAGACTGACTCTGGGGCTTAGCTCTCCGACGGTTATACTTATAACCGAGTCAAGTATTCTCTGAGCTATTTCCCGTGCCCCATCAGTTGTAATCTTTGAAAGGATAACCACAAATTCGTCGCCGCCATATCTTCCCGCTATGTCTGATTTGCGGATGTTTTCGGATAACTTTTGAGCTACTGAATGCAGCACGACATCGCCCGCAGCATGCCCGTAATTATCGTTAATTGATTTGAATTTATCAACGTCCGCCATCATAACAATAAAGTTCGTTTTTTCCTGACGCGCCTTATGAAACTCGGAGTTAAGCAAGTATTCCAGGTAATTGCGGTTAAACAAACCCGTCAGATTATCATTGTGAGCCATTTTTGTCAGCATTTCGCCTTCTATTCTCTCGGTGACATCAACGCAGCTACCTATGTAGCCGGCAAAAAAACCCTTTTCATCGAAGAACGGAACGCCCCTGTCGTTAATCCATCGAAACTGTCCGTCATAACGCTTCAGCCGGTACTCCATTTCAAAGCGCTCATGATTGTTAAAGGCTTTCATGTAAGTATTCACACAGAAATCGAGATCATCAGGATGTACGCCCGCAGCCCAGCCGTCACCCAACTCTTCCTCGAAAGTTCTGCCGGTAAAATTAAGCCATATTTCGTTGAAATAACTGCATTTTCCGTCTGCTCCGGAGCGCCAGATCATGGTTGGTGAATATTCGACGAGTGCTCTGTATTCTGCGCAGCTTAGCTCCATAACTATCGCTTCTCTCTTTAGTAATCTGACACGGGGACGCTTGGCTAAAACCATAACGGGTACAAACTCTTTTTATCATAATATGCCATCATTATTAAAGCAATATGAATAAATCGATAAATAAATAAAAAGCTATTTAAGAAAAAAATCGAAGGGGTGACAATGCTGGATATAATAGAAGAAAATTTGCATTATTTCATAGAAAAGCACGGCGAGATATATGAGGCTTACGAGGAATATGGCAACAGGCTGCACGAGCAAGGCGGCCCGCTTGACAAAAAAACGAGGTGGCTGATTAAGGTGGCGATTTCTGCTTCCTGTCAGCATGAGTTCGCGCTGAGGACCCATATCAGAAAGGCAGCGGCCTGCGGCTGCCTCAGAGAAGAAATCGAACACGCTATTTTGCTGGTGGCGCCCAGCGCGGGCTTTCCGAAGATGATGGAGGCTTTGCTGGTGATAAGAGATGAACTGGGAGAGCATTAGACTTCAGTCTGTGTTCGGAAGAGGCTAGAGATGATAAGGGCACGGAGGAAACTGTTCCTGCGTGCCCTTAAGTTCATATAGAATTTATTTAACCGTTATCAGATCATAACTTCTGGAACCCAGACCGATTTTTTCGGCATGCTCCAGACAAGAACGCCACTCGGACTCAGGCGTAGAGTTTACAAAATGGTCATGGTGGTCGGCAAAGCCCGGTTTTGCCAGATTATCTGACAGCTGGCTCCCCGGAAGCGGCTGAGATCTTAAGCAGGCATCCGCACAGGCCTGGTCCAGAGCCAGCGGATCAAAGGAGGCAAACATGCCCAGATTCGGTAAAATAGGCGCGTCGTTTTCTCCGTGACAGTCACAGTTGGGGGAGACATCCACAACAAGAGAAATATGAAAATTGGGACGGCCATCTAGGACAGCCTTGGTATATTCCGCCATACGGCGGTTTAAAAGCGCGCTTGCGGAGTCGTTTTCAAACACGATGGCGTCGCAATTGCAGGCACCCCGACAGCGTCCGCAGCCGATGCAATTGTCGTGATTGACCGCCATCTTTTTTGTTACTTCGTCAAATACCAAGCCGCTGTTGGCGCACTCTTTCTGACATTTTCGGCAGCCGCGGCACAAATCCTGATTTATGTTCGCCTTGCCGCTGCTGTGCTGATCCTTTTTTCCGGCACGGGAACCACAGCCCATGCCGATGTTCTTGATAGTTCCTCCGAAGCCGGTCATTTCATGACCCTTGAAATGGGTCAGGCTGATGAACACATCCGCGTCCATGATAGCCCGTCCGATTTTGGCTTCCTTCACATATTCGCCACCCACCACAGGCACGGCAATATCATCCGTACCTTTAAGGCCGTCGCCAATGAGTAACGGGCAGCCGACGGTAAGGGGGGTAAAACCGTTTTCCCAGGCGCATTGCAGGTGCTCAAGAGCATTTTTACGGCTGCCGGGATACAGGGTGTTGCAGTCGGTTAAATATGGCTTTCCGCCAAGCTCCTTTATCACATCAACTACCGCTCTGGCGTAATTCGGGCGAAGATAGCTGATGTTTCCCATCTCCCCGAAATGCATTTTGATGGCGACAAATTTGCCGTCTATGTCAATCTGCCCGATGCCTGCGGTCTTTATCAGCTTCTTTAGCTTTGTGGGTAGGCTGTCTCCGAAAGCCACCGTACGGAAATCCGAAAAATATACTTTTGCTTTTTCCACTTTTTATTCGCTCCTTTAGTATTTGCCGTCTTTGCGTAAATTACAGCCAGTTGTGTCTGTCTGGAGTGTACATATAATGAACTCACTATGTT
>JASDTK010000121.1:0-3933 GCA_041891555.1 Oscillospiraceae bacterium | reverse complement strand
GGGGTAATCCTTTCTCTTTGTGTTGCCTATAGCTTCCTCGGGAGTCAGGCTTTTTGCCGTTATATTCACTTCGTCGGTATCCAGATCATATTTCTCGATGAGTGATTGAAATTCCGTTTTTAGCCTCTGCATCAGTTCCGCATCAGTCATTAGTAATCACCTCGTCAACCCAAAAAATTTGTTTATCTCGTCGTCCTGATAGGCTTCAAAAAGCCTTTCGCTGCTGCGTACTTCCTTGAGGCGTCCGTCCTGCATTACTCCGACTCTGCCCGCAAGCTTCTGCGCCTCATTGAAATCGTGCGTTACAAATAAAATCGCGCAATCGAATTCTCTGTGTATTTTCAGTATTTCATCGTACATTGCCTGCTTTGTAACCGGATCCAAGGCCGAAAAGGGTTCGTCGAGCAGAAGAACATCCGGATTCAAGATCAAAGCTCTAGCCAGAGCGGTACGTTGTTTTTCGCCCCCGCTCAAGGTACCGGGAAACTGCTTAAGCATATGTTTTATCGATAGTTTGTCGGCCATATAGCTGACACTATCGGAAATTTCATTCTTTTTCTTTTTTTGCATTTTAAGCGCGTAGGATATATTCTGTTCGACGGTCATATGAGGGAACAGGCCATAATCCTGATAAACAAATCCTATTTTACGCTCTGTCAGCGGAATGTCAAGAACAGGCTGTCCTCCCAAATAAACACTGCCGCCGTTTCCTTTCTAGAACCCCGCGATTGACTCAAGCAGCAAAGTTTTACCCGCGCCGGTTTTTCCCAGTATGGCAAAAATTTCTTTTGCGTTGACCTCGAACGATATATTTTTTAAACAGAAAGAACCTCTCCTCAGAGAAAAGTCCCGAACTTCTATTGCTGAATTCATATTTGTGATACATCTTTCATGCGTGTGTATTGATCGCTGCTCCGTCCTATTATCGACGTTAAGGTAAGCGAAACGGCTGAAATAATAAGGAGGATAATTGCGGACGCCATTGCCATGCCGTTGTCTCCGGTTGAAATGTTTAAATATATGCTCGCCGGAAGCGTCTCAGTCTTCATTCGTGTCACGCCTACCAGCATCAGGGTCGCGCCAAATTCGCCGAGCGCGCGCGACCACACAAGGATTACCATCATTATTATTGATGATTTGCACAGCGGTAAAAGTATTGTGCAGAATCTTTTCCAGCGTGAAGCGCCAAGCGTTCCCGCAATGAATTCCAGCCGCGTATCAACGGACGACATTGCGGTTCTTACGAGTCTTATGCCAAAAGGAAGGTTTACCATCAGCTGTGCCAATATTATTCCTTTTCTGTCAAAAACGACTTTGAAACCGATACTCTTCAGTACCATGCCGAAGTCGGATGAAAAAACAATCAGAAGGCAAAGTCCCAGAACAAGATACGGCAGAGAAAGCGGCATCTCGATAATAACCTGGATTATTCTCTTGCAGGGCATGGAGGTTCTGGTAAGAGCATAGGCGCAGGGAATTGAAATAAGCACGCACAGGGCAGTCGAAATACTTGCGGTATATATACTGATCCATATCGAAAACCTGACTTCCTTCGAATAGAAAGCCTCTTTCAGATACGGGATTCCTCCTAAAATGACGGAAAGGAGCGCTCCGGCGATGAATATAACCACTGCTATCGCAACAATGGCAGAAAAGATGTCAAAGGGATTTAATCTGTCTTTTCTCATCGCTATAACGCTCCCTTCCGGCCAGAAATTTTAGTTCAGAGTCTCATATCCGTAATTTGTCCAAATGGTCTTCGCCGCATCGGTATCCAGAAAATCAAGGAATGCCTTAAGCGCGTCCGAGTCGGCACTATACGAAAGCGAAGCCGCCGGAACCGTCTTTACGTATTTATCCAAATCTGTCGTTTTTACGATTTCAACCTTATCGCCGGTGACATTTTCTTTCCAGACGATTATGGCGTCGCACTGGTCCATAGTCAGAGCGTTGAATATTTCGGGAGCCGTTGTAGTTCTCGCGACAACGTCTACCTTGTCGAGAATCCCCGCGTCGGTAAGAGCCTTGTTCGAAATCTTTCCGATTGGCGTTGCATCCGCGTCGCCCAATACAACTCTTACACCGCTCTTTGCGAGATCGGCAAGCCCGGCTATTCCAAGCGGATTTCCGCTCTTGACCGCCAGTACGGGGATATGTTTAACAAGATCCTTACTCTCCGAAACGGCATCCTTAACCGGCTGCAGTTCATCGGCGGAGCCGGCTATAAAGAGATCTCCCGCTTTTGCTGTGTTAATCTGCGTCTGTATCTGACCCGCATTTGCGTATGTAACTTCCATTTTGCAGCCGGTCTGAGTCTGGAAGGCATCAGCGATTTCCTGGAAGGGCTTGGTCATTCCCGCGCCACAGTACACCGCAAGTGTGTGGCCTGTGAGATCGACCGCTTGCGCGCTGGGTGACGGGCTTACCGTTACTTCCGCCACGGCGGATTCCTGCGGGCTTGAGCTCGGCTCACCGGTGCTTTTGCCGCATCCCGTGAAGCAGATAAGCATCGACATAATAAGTGCCAGAGACAATAGTGACTTTTTCATTTTCTTCCTCGCATTCTTAACTGTATTATAAAGTCCGTTTTCTAATGCTTTGATTTTGGTTGAAAACATAGCTTTATTACGATTTGAAATGTGCCAATTTAGAACATCAGGTACGAAAGCAGAGATTGCATGTTATTGTCGGCGAACCGATATTCTCATAAAAGTATAACGCTCCTCAATTAATTGTAACGTTTACTAATAAAATTGTCAACAGATGCACCACCGAGAATCAAAATAATTTTTAGTTATATTGAGAAATATTTTGGAACTAAATAAACGATAACCTTCAAATAGTAGACAAAATTTTCGCCGCGAACAAACAGGCCGCGAACAAATTCAAGTTCGTGGCCTGTTTGGCAGCTTATTCCTGAAACTGTTTTACACCTTAAAACTTAATGTCCGCATTCATCGTGGTGCTGATGCTCGTGACAAATTGAACCTGTGGTCTTGAGCTCGCCTCTAAGATATTTTTCGACGGCAGCTTTCGCATTCCCCGATGCGCCGACAATTACTTCGACATTTCTTTCGTTGAAGATGTCCACGGCACCGCCGCCCATTCCGCCGCTTATGATTACGTTTACGCCGCGATCCGCGAGATAGTTAGGCAGGAAGCCGGGCTTGTGTCCCGGGTTGGGGAGAGCCTCTTCCTTAACGATATTTCCGTTTTCAACGTCGAAAACGATAAAAGCCTCACAATGACCGAAGTGTTCCGTTACATTTTTACCTTCGCCGGCAACCGCAATTTTCAACATTTCTTTTTCCTCCGTATTTTCTGTTTTCTCTGTGTTTTCCAATATCTGCACGACAGGATTTAGCCAGTCGCCTTCAACAAGCTCAATCAGACCTTTATCGCAGGCAGCCGCTATCTTCGAATCTATAGGCAGCTTGGCAAGTACTTTAAGGCTGTATTTGTCCGCGATCTCGTCGATATGGCTTTCGCCGAACACCTTGTATTCCTTATCATTGTCCGGGCACTTGAAATATGACATGTTTTCTACCAGCCCAAAAACGGGAATGTTCATCATTTCCGCCATTTTAACGGCCTTCGAAACTATCATGGAAACCAGCTCCTGCGGGGAGGTGACAACTACAATACCGTCCACAGGTATGGATTGGAACACGGTCAGTGGCACATCGCCCGTCCCGGGTGGCATATCGATGAACATATAGTCGACATCCCCCCAGATAACGTCCGTCCAGAACTGTTTGACCGCATTTCCGATTATGGGTCCTCTCCATACTACGGGATCGGTATCATTCGTCAGCAGCAGATTTATGGACATGATATCAATACCGGTTTTGCTCTTGACCGGATATATACCAAATACACTGCCGCTTGCTTTTTCGGTGATGCCGAAGGCCTTTGGAATAGACGGACCTGTAA
>JASDTK010000120.1:3390-3941 GCA_041891555.1 Oscillospiraceae bacterium | reverse complement strand
GGTATCGCTCACTTTTTCGTTTCCCGTGATTTCAATCTTCCAGATAAAAAAATAAGAGGTGATGAGAAGCGCCATAAAAAGCATGGGCAAAATCCAGAGTGCATAACGCTTTCTCAGCTTCTTCGCCTCAATCGGTCCCCCGCGCTTTTCCACAACAGTGACTTCGCAGCCGCATTTTTCCGCAAAGCCCAGAATTACGTCAGCATATTTTAAACGCGTCCGGAATACAAACGTGTAGTCATCCTCGGGGCTCACGCCCCAAAAATCAATATTTCCGGCGGCACAGCGGTCAAGAAGCCTTGTCGGTTCGACCCCGACAGCTCTTATAACGGCATAGCCTCTCGCTTCGTCCGACAGTCTTTCCATAAGGCGCCCTCCCTCAGCAGAGCTCTACGGCGACGATGATGCCATTTACCACAAGCTCCGTTTTTGTCATCGCCGCAAGCTCAAGATCCTCTCCGCGTATCTGCATAAGCATATTCCTGCCCCGAACTTCGATTAAATCCCGGGTATAGCTTTTCAGTCCTTCATGGTTTTCGATCAGCACCTCA
>JASDTK010000120.1:0-3380 GCA_041891555.1 Oscillospiraceae bacterium | reverse complement strand
TTCCGCCGGAAAGCGTGAGCTTCGGTACTCCCGGCACAAGCTCCGCAGGCAAATCGAAAAGCTCGGTTACGGGGCGTTTTCGTACGGTTTTCTTCAACTGACTCACCACCTCAAACAAGTTTATGCTTCGGTATTTAGTTTTAGCAGTACCGTAAAAACAGGAAATTGCCCCAGCGCTCGTACATATGCTTTACAAAGTCAAAGGTGGTGCAAAGCATGACAGGTAAGTTTTCATTTATTACCGCTGTTTTTCTGGCGCTCTGCGCCTTTATAGGATTACTGTTTTGTCCCGCGGCGGCATCGGGGGGCGCAAGAGCAGGTCTTTTGCTCTGTTCGGGGATAATTATTCCATCACTCTTTCCCTTCGCGGTCATCAGCAACATATTTGTAGAGCTCGGGTTGCCGCAAAGGCTTTCGAGACTCTGCTCCCCCGTAATGAAAAAGCTCTTCGGCGTTTCCGGCGCGGGAAGCGCGGCGTTCATACTCGGCATTGCGGGGGGCTATCCGCTCGGGGCAATTTCCGTTTCCGAAATGTACTCGAAGGGCGCGCTGCAAAAAAAAGAAGCCGAAAGGCTTCTCGGTTTCTGTGATAATTCGGGTCCGGCGTTTATAGTTTCCGTCGCGGGCGTCGCGGTTTTCGGAAGTGTCAGAGTCGGGTTTTTCCTCTATGGCGTACATATACTCGCGGCTCTTCTCACGGGTATGCTCTTTAAAAGCGGAAAAAGCTGCGGAAGCACTTACGCGTTGTCTTCGCCTGAGCCGGCTCTCTCCGGCGCATTCACCTCAAGCGTCAAGCGGGCGACGGCGGCGATGGTCACAGTCTGCGGCTTTGTGGTTTTTTTCTGCGTCCTTGTCGGCCTTTTGGACGCTCACGGCACGCTTCAGGCTCTGACAGGGGCGCTCTCGGCGCGCTTTGGTACAGAGCTTCATTTTTCACGCAGCCTTTTAACGGGGCTCCTCGAGCTCGGCACAGGAACAAGCTCAATGTTCGGGCTCCGTACCGAGCCTGAAAACCTCGCGCTCTGCTCGTTTCTTATCGGCTGGGGCGGGTTATCAGTGCACGTGCAGGCTTCCGCCGTAATAAGCGAGGGCGGACTGAGCCCCGCTCGGCACACTTTAGGAAAGCTGCTTCACGGCGTACTGTCCGCCCTCATAACATTTATCGTTTATCCTTTAGTCTTCGGATGAACGCTTGGTTTCCTCGTAATTCTGGTTCCATTTTATAACGTCGACTCCGCCGTTGTTGCAGTAGTCGAAGTCCGCCCCGAATATACTGTGAATATCCTCAAGCCCTGTGCACATTGAGTTATAAAGGGTGTCGTTTATAACGCCCAGATTGTTGCCGCTCTGATAGGAGGCGATAGCCGACTGGAGATTCCAGAGCCTGTAACGCCAGTCGCTCGTTATGTTCACATCATTCAGATCGACCATATACATCGGCGCGTAGGAAACATTGCGCAGATAAGTCTCGCCGGTGTCAAGGTTTTTCTGGATGTTGATGTTCAAAACGGCTGTAAGATCGGTGTATTTGTCGTCCTGACAGGAGACAAAGTTGCCGAGGCTGTATACGAGGAAGCAGGTTTTTTCGTTACCCTCGTCATCGGTGACGCGGCGCAGCTCCATAGGCTCCGGCACATGAGTGTGACCGCCGACGATGATATCCGCCCCCTCCTGGAAAAGCAGGTCGGCAAGCTCCTTCTGGTAATCGACGGGCTCGGTATAATACTCGTTGCCCCAGTGCATCTGAACAATTATCATATCCGTATTCAGGGCACGCGCCGCGGCCATGTCGGACTTGAGCCTGTCATAGTCTATATCTGTAAGCGTGTTGAGATAATCCTTGAAAAAAATATTTGCGCAGTAGGGATAATTCGTCACGGGAATCGCGTTGGTGCCGTAAGTAAAGCTGAGAAAAGCAAAACTGACTCCGTTGATATTCTTGACAAGGATGCCGTTATTCGCATCTCTCTCTTCCTGACTGCGATAGGTTCCTACGTGATCGAGTCCGTTCTTATCCAACACATCCAGCGTGCGGACAAGTCCGGGCAGGAGGCTGTCCATGCAGTGGTTAGACGCGGTGTTAATCATGTCTATGCCGAACTTTTTAAGGCTCACCGCAAGGTCTGAGGGCGATTTAAACATCGGGTAGCCAGAGTATTCGGTCGTATCCGGAAAGGTCGTTTCCAGGGTACAGACCGCGTAGTCGGCATTTTTAACAAAATCCGACGCACCTCCGAAAATCGGAACGTAGTTGTAAGACCCGTCAAGGTTTTTCGCTTCGTCATTAATTCCCGTGTGGGCTACGATGTCGCCGCAGAAAGCGAGCTTCACGTTCGCGGCATTCGTAGGCTCTGTGAAGGTCGGTGTGGGAGTCGGCGTCGGAGTCGGCGTCGGCTCCGGCGTAGCCTGCTCTTCGAGGAGAGCCTGTTCCTGCTCGACGTGCTCGCTGTAGCTTTTATATACCGTGACTCCCAGTATTCCAATCAGCGCGACGAGAACCACGCTTAATATTCCTTTTAAAATTTCTTTCATAGCACATACCTTTCGAATGCTTTACTCAGAATTAAATCTCTGCTCAGTATCCGTTCCCTGTTATTTACCAAAGCCTCAAAGCGGCGTTTTGGCAAACGCTGTTTTAATCATGTAAAATAACCGCCTAGCGATTATTTTACCATATACTTCGGAAAAATAAAGTGCAATCGCGTCAAAAAGTATGTTAAAATATCATGAACAAGGTAATTTATGCATTCCTTCGGAGGCTGTGATGGACGAAATCAAAAAAAACCAGGTCTATACCGCGGAGATTGAAGGCTATTCCAGCACGGGTGCGGGAGTCGCCCGCGTTCTCGGAAGAGCCGTTTTCGTGGACTTCGCGATGATGGGCGAAATATGGGAAATTCTGATTCTCAAGGTAAGTTCCTCCGCTGTTTACGGTAAGGGCATTAAGTGCGTTAAAGCATCGGCGGAGCGCGTTTCTCCCGCGTGTCCGGTTTTCGGCAGGTGCGGCGGCTGCGACCTGATGCATATGAGCTATGCAGAAGAGCTTCGTTTCAAGCTCTCCCGCGTGAACGACGCGATAAAGCGACTTGCGGGGCTCGACTTTGTTATAGATGAAATTGTCGGTGCGGACGAAGATAAGTTTCTTCGCTACCGCAATAAGGCTGTATTTGCCGTCGGACAGGACAAAAGCGGCAAGGCGGTTACCGGCTTTTTCCGTGAGCGCAGCCACGATATTATAGACGCGCGGGACTGTCTCATTCAAACCGAGCTTTCAGTTCGCTGCGCGGCGGCTCTGCGCGAATTTATGGATGAGAACGGCGTTGCCGCTTACAATGAGGAAACCGGAAAGGGTCAGATTAGGCACATTTTTACACGCTGCA
>JASDTK010000119.1:0-3948 GCA_041891555.1 Oscillospiraceae bacterium | reverse complement strand
CCTCATCGCCGGCAAGCCCAGAACGAGCATCACTCCTATTTCGCCCAGCCCGACCTGAATCCCGTACAAAACGACGCCTTTCCAAAAAGCATATTCCGTAGAAGCGTAAGCAATTACAGCTCCCACAATCGGCGCGTTGAACACGACAGGCATCAGACACGCTCCTATACAGGTGCCCCAGCCTATTTTCCCATTTTTTCTTGCTTTGTTGCCGATAGCCGCTGTACAGAGCCCGGCAAGCAGAGTCGCAAGCGAACCAAAGATAATATCAATCGCACCATAGGGCCCGATAAGATTTGCTATAACACAGCCAACCGTCAGCCCAAATGCCGATTCCGGTAAGAAAAAAGGCAGTATGCAGAGCACTTCGGAAAAGCGGAACTGTATCGGCCCGTAGGCGAGCGGATTAACAAGCGTAAGCGCGGCATATACAGCCCCGATAACGGCGGCGGTCACAAGTTTTCTTGTGCTGAGTTTCATTCAAAATACACCTTTCGTCATTACTGTTGACGGCATTCGGAGCCATATCTCCGCATCTTGAATCTATTTTTCCCCTTCAAGGCTAAACAGACAGCCGCAGTAGTTCTGGCGGTAAAGTCCGTATTCCTTTGAAAGCTCGATCGAGCGAAGGTAGCCCCCGTGCTTCTTAAAATCGGCCGGCAGCCATTTTACCCCGAACTCTTTTTCCAGCGCTAGCCCAATCTCGTTTAATAACTGTACGTCCTTGTGCGGGCTTACTGACAGTGTCGTGCAGAAGCAATCAAATCCACCCTCTTTAGCAAGCCTTGCCGTCTCCCTTAAGCGCAGCTCGAAGCATTTAACGCACCTTGCTCCGCCCTCCGGCTCTTTTTCAAGTCCGATTGACACGGCGTCAAATTCCTCGCCTCTGTATTTGCAATCAAGAAAGCTCACGGTTTCAGGATATTTTTCCGCAACCTTTCTCATCCATGATAGACGCGTTTCATATTCCTCGCTAGGCTGTATGTTCGGGTTGTAATACAAAACCGTAATATCGAAATAAGGTGTCAAATATTCAAGAACGTAGCTGCTGCACGGGCCGCAGCAGCATTGGAGCAACAGTTTTTTTCGCTCTCCGCCGAGCGACTTAATAGCATTGTCCGTCTCAAGCTGCCAGTTTCGCGCCAAACTGCCTTCCTCCTTACGTTTCTCTGATTTTTCCCAAATGATACAGTTTTGTTGTTGACTTGCGGATATTAATTATAATACTATGAATTAGCATTTGCAAAGCATAATTCAAGTATTTGGAGTACCCTATGAAATTAAAAAAGCTCGTGAGCGCTGTCCTGGCTTTCTCAACTGTTTTTTGTCTGTTCTCCGTGGCATACGCGTCAAGCTGGGAGAATTATACCGATATTTCCGGTCATTGGGCAGAGGCGACAATAAAAAAAGGCTTTGAAGACGGACTTATAACCGGACTCGGTGATTCGTTGATTGCGCCAGACGCTCCTATAACTGCGGCCCAGATGATAACGGTTCTGTGCCGCGTTCTCGGTGCTTCGGATAAAGCCGACATTTCGGTTCTGGATATTTCTTCCGATGTCTGGTATGCCGATGCCGCAGGAAAGGCCCTGAAACTTGGGCTCATTTCCGCCAAAACCGGCAGTCTTGACGCTCCCATGACCCGTCAATGTGCCCTTTCAATAATGGCTAAAGCCTTCTGCCTCATACCTGCAGAGCCTGATTACACTGTTCTTGGCAGTTTCTCGGATGCTTCCGGAATCGCAACCGACAATCGCGGGGCCATAGCGGCTCTCGTTTCCGAAAAGCTGATTCAGGGTTATGCCGGTACTCTCAATGTCAACGGCAGCATCACTCGCGCCGAATTTCTCACGATTCTTTACCGTGTCGCCGCAAACTACACCACCGCGGGCGTGCTGACTTCCGGCATGTGCGGCGGAAGTGTGCTCAAGGGCAGCGGCTGGCTCAACTACATAAGCGCCGGCAATGTGTGGTTTGACTGCTCTGCACAAAGCGTCTCGCTTATCGGCGTCAAAGCCGATATCGTGACACTGCGCAGCAGCGAGCTCACGAGCTTCACTCTCAGCGGCGGCTCAAGCCTTTCAGGCCTTGTCGTGGCAATAGGAAAAGGCAGTCCGTCCGTAGGCGACCTCGACTCGCAAGTCGGAACTCTTCGCATCGAGTCCTGCACGGGCATGAACGTCGGCTCCGGCGTAAACGCAATTGAAGTCACAGGAAACGGCATGTCAGTGAACATTTCCGGCAGTCATGACAGCCTAATAATCACCGGCAGCGGCAACACTGTCACACTCTCGTCTGGCGCTTCTGTCTCCGCCTTGAAGGTCGCAGGCACGCAAAACATCATAAAAACAGCGGGCGGTGCCGTAAGTTTCGGAAAAACCGATATTTCCGGAAATGAAAACGATATTGAAGCAACTATTTTAGCAGGATACTCACTTGCTGTCGTCGGCTCGCTGAACAAAATTTTCCTCAGCAGCAATGAAGATCTGGATTCTATAGACCTTACCGGTAACTCAAACTGGCTATCATTATCCTGTACCAAGCTTGCCTCGGCGAGCGTTTCGGGAAACTATAACACCGTAAATAAGCTCTCCGCGGGCGCTGTCGCGTCGCTTAATATACCGGGGGCAAATAACGCCTTCCTCCTCGACAAGGATAATGTCATGACTCTGGCCGAAATAAAGGGCGAGAGCAACGCCGTCACCGTGAACGGCACCGCTGACACCATCACTGTTTCCGGATACAAAAACAAGCTTGACGGAGCCGGAAATGTCGCGTATCTTAACATCAACTCCTCCGGCTGCACAATCAGCTTGAATGCGGATTGCGTTACAGACAACAGCAATCAGGCCGAAATCGATCGTGTCCAGAAGCTCGTAACACTTGGCTACGCCGGCAACTATACCCTCTAATGGGCACAGGAACACGACTACACGGAGGTCGAAAAAGAGACCTGGATAAATTCCAAGGATTATTCGAGCGCAACGGACTATCTCATCTGGGTAAATCTTTCCATGCAGAGAGTCAATATATTCAAGGGAAGCAAAGGAAGCTGGGATTTAATCTACAGCTGCATCGTCGGTACGGGCGCTCCGGGGCGCGGCACCCCCATCGGAGTATGGAAAACCACCTATAAGGCGTGGGGAGGCTGGACAACGGCGACCTACACGGTAAAGCCTGTCGTCGGCTTCAAGGACAACACCGGCTATGCCTTCCACTCCCGCCTTTATTACCCCGGCACATCTAAGCTCTCCGATTCATCAATAGGGTACCCTGTCAGCCACGGCTGTGTCAGAATGTACGATGCGGATATCCTGTATATCTACAACAATATTCCTCTCGGCACCACAGTTGTGGTATACTGAGAAAGACAGAGAAAACGATTTGGAGGAACAACATGGACAAAAGAACGAGCAAGGATGACTACTATCTCGGCATAGCGGACGCTGTGCTGAACCGTTCCACCTGCCTTCGAAGAAAATACGGCGCGATAATCGTCAAGGCGGACGAAATCATCTCCACCGGCTATAACGGAGCTCCGAGAGGGCGTCAAAACTGCAGCGACCTCGGCTTCTGCACACGCGAACACCTCAACATACCCGCAGGCGAGCGCTATGAGCTTTGCCGAAGTGTCCACGCAGAGCAGAACGCGATTATTTCCTGCTCAAGACGCGATATGCTGGGTTCCTCGATATATCTGGTCGGTCGGGACGCAAAAACGAACGAGCTAATAACCGCCGCCCCCTGCACTCTCTGCCGTAGGTTCATACTTAACGCGGGCATCGAAAAAATAGTATGCCGCACCGTCGATAACGGAATTGAGATAATAAACGCTGTTGACTGGATTAAAAATGACGATTCTCTGCCCGAAATAAAAAAACTATAGAACAAAAGCCCGCCGTGTGAAAATCATTCTTACGGCGGGCTTTCAAGGCTTTCCCCGAGGTC
>JASDTK010000118.1:0-3991 GCA_041891555.1 Oscillospiraceae bacterium | reverse complement strand
CCGCAGCGGCAACTGTGTTCATGGGGTCAAGCCCCTTCTCAAAGCGACCGGACGCATCGGTGCGCATACCGAGAGAGATTGCTGTTTTGCGTATCACAGTTCCGTTGAAGTTCGCGGATTCGAAAACTATGGTGTTGGTTTTATCGGTAATTTCGCTGTTTCCGCCGCCCATGACGCCCGCAAGCCCTATGGGGTCATGCTCGTCGGCGATGACAAGCATATCCGGTGTAATTGGCCGGTCCTTGTCGTCAAGCGTTTTAAGAACCTCGCCGGCCTTCGCGCGGCGCACTACGATTTTGCCGCCCTTGACGCAGGAATAATCAAAAGCGTGCATAGGCTGACCGTATTCAAGCATAACATAGTTTGTGATATCGACTATGTTGTTGATAGGCCGCACACCGGAGGCGCGGAGCCTGCGGCGCATCCATGCGGGAGAGGGCGCGATTTTGATGTTTTTGACCATCTTTGCCGTATAGCGGGGGCAGAGAGCAGGGTCGGCGATTTCCACCTGGAGGTGGTCGGCAATATTGCCCGCGCCGCCCTTGACGACAGGCTTGTGCAGCTTAAGCTCCGTGTTGAAGGTCGCGGCGCTCTCTCGCGCGAGTCCGATGACGGAAAGGCAGTCGGGGCGGTTATTTGTGATTTCAAATTCGACAACAGTATCATTGAAGCCTAAAACGTCCTTAATATCATCCCCAATCTTGCAGGTCTCCTGAAGAATGAAGATACCGTCCTCAATTGCGTAGGGGTAGTCGTGTATGTCAAGTCCAAGCTCTTTGAGCGAGCAGAGCATGCCCTCAGACTCAATGCCGCGCAGTTTGCCCGTGTGAATCGCAACGCCTCCGGGCAGAGTCGCACCGTCTGTGGCCGTCGGAACAAGGTCATCCTTGCGGACATTCTGAGCGCCCGTAACGATGGTTATCGGAGAAGACCTGCCAACGTCGACCGTGCAGACCCACATATGGTCGGAGTTCTCGTGACGGACTATATCAAGTACCTTGCCAACGACAACGCCGCTAATTTCTTCTCCAGTGATTTCAAAGCCTTCAACCTTGGAACCGGAGAGGGTCATCGCGTCGCAGTATTCTTTGTCCGAAGCCTTAATATCGGTGAATTCGGACAGCCATTCGCGTGAAAGTATCATTTTGTTTTCCCCTCCTTAAAACTGGTTCAGGAACCTGACGTCGTTTTCGTAAACAAGACGCAGGTCGCTGATATCGAAGCGACGCATCGTCAGACGCTCAAGTCCGATGCCGAATGCAAAGCCCGAATAGACGCTGCTGTCGATTCCGCAGCCCTCAAGCACTTTCGGATGAACCATGCCGGAGCCGAGAATCTCGATCCAGCCCTCGCCCTTGCAGACGCGGCAGCCCTTGCCGCCGCACTCGAAGCACTGAACATCGACCTCGCACGAAGGCTCGGTGAACGGGAAGTGGTGCGGACGGAAGCGGGTTACGGCGCCGTCGCCGTAAAGCTTTCTTACAAGTGTGTTGAGCGTACCCTTGAGGTCGCCCAGCGTGATTCCCTTATCAACTACAAGGCCCTCAATCTGGTGGAACATAGGGCTGTGGGTCGCGTCGACTTCGTCCTTGCGGTAGACTCTGCCGGGGGAGATGACGCGGATAGGCAGGCTTTGCGATTCCATTACACGTACCTGCATAGGAGAGGTCTGCGTGCGGAGCAGAACCCTGTCGTCATCGGTGAAATAGAAGGTGTCCTGCCTGTCGCGCGCGGGATGTCCGGGAGCGTGATTGAGCTTGGTGAAGTTGTAGTCTGCATATTCAATTTCCGGCCCGTAGACAATGGTGAAGCCCATGCCGATGAAAATCTCCAGCGCTTCATCCAGAACGGTGCTGAGAGGATGCTTTTTCCCGATAGTTACGGCTTTGCCTGGCATAGTAACGTCAAGCTTCTCAGCATTCAGACGAATCTCCAGCATTTTGCGGGAGAGCTCCTCGCGCCTTGCTTCAATTGAACCGGAGAGCGCTTCGCGCACTTCGTTCGCTAGCTGACCGATTACGGGGCGCTCCTCTTCCGAAAGCGTGCCCATTTGTTTTAGGATGGCGGTAAGCTCACCCTTTTTGCCGAGATATTTGACTCTCAGATTTTCCAGAACATCAACGCTCTCCGCGTTTTCAATCGCGGAAAGGGAAACATCCTTTAATTCCTGCAAAAGTTTTTTCATGAATTACTGCTCCTTATATGATAAATAAAGTATTTACGGTTTTGAAAATAAAAAAGCCCTCCGCCCCACAAATAAGGGACGAAAGGTATTCCTTCCGCGGTACCACCCGAATTCGGCGCAGAGCGCCGCTCTTCTTCCGCCTGTAACGGTGCGGCTCCGCCGATAATTGACCGGCTGCTCCGGAGCGAACCAAATGTTTATTCTGCAGGGTGCTTTCAGCCGATGGCAACCCCTCTCTTTAGCAAAATGGCAACATTATTTTCCCCATCAATGCACATATATAACAAAACATTTATATCACAACAGCGGCGATTAGGCAAGAATAAATTTGACTAATTATTTCTGGAAAGCTATAATATATTAATAATAGTAGTATGCTGAACGGGATGCTCAAACGGGGGAATCGTATGCAGCTCACAAATTCAAAGGCTATGCGCGACGCGGACGGACACGCAATCCATGTGCTTGGCGTGCCCTCAACCCTGCTTATGACGAATGCCGCAAAGAAGCTTGCGGCGGAGGCAGCGGAGCTGATGGGAGCAAATAAATCAGCCGTTATTTTCTGTGGGAGCGGGAATAATGGCGGAGACGGAATAGCTTCAGCCACCTACCTTCTGCGGCGGGGAGTCGGCATTCGCTGCTTTCTTGTCGGAGAGAGCTCAAAAATGACGCCGGACTGCAATGAGATGGAGCGCAGACTCATTGAACTTGGCGGCACACTGGAACTTTTTGATCCGGACGATATTCATATAAAACAGCTCTGCGATAACGCGGGTGTGATAATTGACGCGCTTTTCGGCATCGGACTGAACTCCGAACTGAGAGGAAAAGCGCTCAGCGCGGTCAGACTTATAAACGAGGCCAAGGCGCCGGTGGTCGCGGCGGATATCGCCTCCGGCGTTGAAGCCGACACCGGGCGCATACTCGGCGACGCCGTCCGCGCGGACGTTACGGTGACTTTCACAATGCCGAAGATCGGGCATTTTACGGAGCCCGGCTGTACCTTCTGCGGAAAGCTCATTGTTGCTGAAATCGGAATTCCAGCCGAGGCGATGCAAGGAGCAGGCACCAATGTGTTTTCGGTCGGAGCGGAAGATATCTCGCTGCCGAAAAGACCGAGAATCAGTCACAAGGGCGACTACGGGAAGCTCCTCGTTATTGGCGGGAGCGTCGGATATACAGGCGCACCCGTCCTCTGCGCAAAGGCCGCCGCGAGGTGCGGCGCGGGACTCGTTTTTCTTGGAGTTCCGGAAAAAATTTACGAAATTACGGCGGGCAGGCTCCTTGAATCCATGCCGTTTCCTTTGGATGACCGCGGGAACGGAAGAATAAGCGTGTCGGCGCTGCCCGTTATCATGGATAAGCTCGACAACTGCGATAACTGCGTAATCGGCTGCGGGCTTTCCCGTTCGGAGGAACTGGGAGAGCTCATACGTTCGATAGTAGCCGAGAGCACAAAGCAGCTTGTCATAGACGCGGACGGACTTTTCGCTCTTGGCGACGATGTTGATTTAATAAAATCTGCCGCCAAGCCGCCGGTGCTCACGCCGCATGAGGGCGAGTTTCTGCGCCTTGGAGGAGTTTTAACAGGAGACAGAGTTTCCGACGCGAGAAGCTTCGCGCAAAGCCGCGAGTGCGTTCTTGTGCTCAAGGGGCACCGTACGATTTGCGCTTTTCCCGATGGCGAAGTTTACATAATATCGGCAGGGAATCCCGGAATGGCAAAGGGTGGCTCAGGAGATTTGCTTTCCGGCATGATCGGCGCTTTTTTGGGGCAACTTTCTCTTAAAATGGCCGTCATAACGG
>JASDTK010000117.1:0-3993 GCA_041891555.1 Oscillospiraceae bacterium | reverse complement strand
AACAGCGAAAACCTCGTCACACTCTACTCGCTGTTCGCGCAGCAGGAATCTATGAGTATCTCCCAAAACTGCAAAAAGGGCGCTCGTATGCGAATGGCGGAGGGAACTTATGTAGCTTCCAACGCTCCTTACGGATACAGGCTTGTAAACAATCAACTTGAAATTTATGAGCCGGAAGCGGAAGTCGTGAGAGGCATATTTAAAAGATATCTAAGAGGAACAGGTTCGAGTCAAATAGCAGAAGAACTTAATCAGAGTGAAGTTAATTGTAAGAATGGAGGAACCTTATGGTGGCCATCGGCAATTAATAAAATCCTTAAAAATGAGAGATATATCGGGGATGCATTGTTTCAAAAGACCTTCAACGAAGATGTTATACCGTATAATAACCGGATTAACAATGGTGAACTAACTCGATATTATGTTAAAAATGTTCATGCTCCGATTATTACACGGATCGAATACGAACTTGCTAATATTCTAATGAAGGAACGCATAGTACAGCACAACAAGGCTGCAGAAGCTCATCTATTTACAGGAAAAATCACTTGTACTGAATGCGGCAGAACGTATGGGCACAAGTTTTCGAAAGGGAAGTCGTATTGGGTATGTAGACAACACGACCAATATGCAAGGGCCTGTTCGTCGCAACGAATTACAGAGGACTCCATCTACAAAGCCTTTATTCGAATGTATAACAAGCTCAGGCAAAATCAAAATAACATCTTAACTCCTCTGCTTACACAGTTGGAAAAGCTACGAGAGCAGGGATATAAGGATAGCGTGCAGCTAGCGAACATCAACAAACAAATAGCGGAAACTTCAGAGCAGAATCATGTGATGACTGGATTACTATCCAAAGGCATCCTTGATTCTGCTCTCTTCATATCCCAAAGCAATGAGCTGAAATTCAAGCTCCAGAAGCTGAAACAGCGAAAAGCAAGATTGCTCAGCGAGGTAAAAGAAGACCTCCTGCTCACTAAAATTGAGGAACTCACGGAAATCGTGGAAAACGGTCCCGCCTTTATTACTGAGATGGACGAGGAACTGTTCGCAGATATAGTTGAAAAAATAGAAGCTCAAGACAGCCGAAGCATAGACTTCATACTACATGGAGGTCTTAGGCTGAAAGAGAGGTTGTAAAAATGGCGGAGAACAGAAGAATACCCTACGGCTATCAAATTCAAAACGGAGCCATCACCCTCCATTCCGAGGAAACGGAAATAGTACGCAGGATTTACAGAGACTATGTAAGCGGCAAATCCTATAAAGCAATTGCGGATATGCTAACTGCCGAGGGTGTTCGGTATATGCCGGAGAAGCCGCAGTGGAATAAAAATATGGTGGCTCGTATATTGCTAAATGAGAGCTACATGGGCACCCAAAAATATCCTGTAATCGTAGAGGAAGCGCTGTACAAGGCGGCTGACACAGCAAAGAAGCCGTATAAGATCATTATGATCCTTGCCAGCGGTCATGCGTGTAGCATTACAGGGCCGCTGATATTGATGGTTTATTTCATTGGTTGGAAATGCGTTTTACCGTGTTTAGCGTTGTTTGCTTTGATTATTTGGGCATCGCTAAATTTAAAACGGCACACGCCTAAAGAACTGATTACAGGCAGTTTCTCTGCTGTAATTGCATTTGCAATAAGCCTGTTAATTGTGTTACTATAATTTGTAACTTAGAGCTCAGTAAACAGCGATGGGAATTGATTGTGGTTCATTATGCCATACCAATATAAGGCGCTCCCATTCTGTATCTGCACCCCATTTTTGAAGAGAGGTATTCTATGTCAGATGATTATGGCCCATATGGTTCGGGTCTTGACGGATATGTTCATTATACTCAGGCTGTTGACGAAAGCCAAAAAGGCGGCGGCGGCGGTGGGGGAGGTCCCTCGTCTAATGGTGGCTGTCTGACCTCAGTTATCTCTGTGATGGCTTTCGTATTTATGTTTGTCGCTTTGATTGTTCACTGAAACAACGTGAATGCAAAACCTGATTATCTCAGATTGTTTTGAAGCTCGTATAATAAAGATTAATAATCATGATACTTATATATCAATAATCATGATCATAATGAGAAATACTATGTGTTGCGACAATTGTGAAACACAGTCTATAGAAGACTCGGATTTCTGCCCTGAGGATGGTGTGACTCAAAAATCAAATTCCTCACACGCGGATGTGAAAAAGCCAGTATACAAAAAATGGTGGGTTTGGACAATGGCTGTTGTCACATTCAACCTCATCATAGCGGCTGTGCTAATTCTCAGGAAAAACAAGTAGCAATAGAAGATTTAAATAAATATTGGGAGGACAATAACATGAACGAAAACAAAACGCTTGACAACCTTATGGCGGCATTTGCAGGAGAAGCCCAGGCCAACAGAAAATATCTGGCGTACGCTAAGAAAGCCGAAAAAGACGGAAAGATTAACGCTGCCAAACTCTTTAGAGCTGCATCTGATGCCGAAACGCTGCACGCCTTAAAGCATTTTGATGTTGCTGGAAAAACAGGCTCAACAGTTGATAACCTAAAAGATGCCGTTGCCGGAGAAACCCATGAGTATAAGGAGATGTACCCGGACTTTGTAAAGGAAGCTGAAGCCGCGGGAAATAGAGCTGCGCTTATGTCCTTTACTTTTGCAATGAAAGCAGAAGAGGTTCATGCTAAGCTCTATAAGGAGGCATTAGAGAACCTTGACCAGACGGAAGAAGTCTTCTACTATCTATGCCCGGTTTGCGGAAATATTGAAAAATTCAGGCCGGATAAATGTAGCATCTGTGGTGTTCCGGGGGATAAATTCATTAAGTATTAATATCCTTAACGCATTGACATATGCGATGGACGAGCTAAAAGACAAAGGAGAACTTTATTGTGAAATATTCAGATTTTTCAAAAGAGCAGCTTCTACAGGTAGTTGAGCAAATGGAGATTCTCAATAATCAGTTGCTAAAGGAACAGCAACAGGATACAAAATTGGAATACGCATGGACAGGCAATTTAGGTCATTGGTATTGGAATATCAAGACTAACACTGTTACTTTTAATCCATTAAAAATTACGAATCTAGGTTATAAAGAGGAAGAGCTTCCCAATCAAGTTACTTATCAATTCTTTACTGAAAAACTGCATCCCGAAGATTTTCAAAACACAATGGATGCAATGCTTGAACATTTGTATGGGAAAGCCAGTGTATATGAAGCTGAATATCGAATTCAAGCCAAGGATGGAAGCTATAAATGGTATTACGATAGGGGAAAAATAACTCAATATGACCATGCTGGAAAGCCCGTATTTCTGGCAGGAATTGTTTTCGATATTACAGAAAAAAAAGAAATGCAGCTGGATCTGGAATATAAAAATAGTATCTTAGCCGAGTTGTCTTCAATTGATGGTTTAACAAAAATAAGCAACCACAGGACACTTGTAGAGCGTTTGCGTTATGATATAGCAGAGGCAAATAGATCAAAAAAGCCATTGTCTTTAGCGATGTTTGATATAGATAACTTTAAAAAAGTAAATGACAGCAAAGGCCATATATTTGGTGATAAAGTGCTTGTTGATATTGCCTCAATTATTCAGGAAAACACTAGGGAAACCGACTTGGCGGGAAGGTATGGTGGAGAAGAATTTATGGTTATTCTATCCGATGCTGATATTATTGTTGCTTCAAAAATCGCAGAAAGAATAAGGCAATCTG
Source organism: Oscillospiraceae bacterium (assembly GCA_041891555.1). Lineage (GTDB taxonomy): Bacteria > Bacillota > Clostridia > Oscillospirales > Oscillospiraceae > UBA2658. Next base: position 284 of record JASDTK010000117.1, on the reverse strand, counting down.
TTGCAGGGTTTAGTTTTAAAGATGAATTGTCTGTTACTATAAGCGGTGGTATAAAGCAGTATAGCGGAGAAGATGCAAATTCGCTAATAAACGCTGCAGATGTCAATTTGTATGAAGCCAAAAAGCAAGGCAAGAATAGAATTGTGTTCTAAATTTAGAATCAAATGCACACCATAGAAGTTCAAATCCCCCTAAACAACTGCCCAATATTCAATGATATCTATTTTGGCCGTGTGTGACAAGACTCATGGCCAAAATAGATGTCATCGACTTTTATAGCCGAT